>JAVHWE010000575.1:0-8007 GCA_032160285.1 Micromonosporaceae bacterium
CGTGATCGATCCGGAGGGGTACGTCGTCGCGTCGATGGCCGGGGAGGGTCACGCGCGGGGACTGGCAGCGCTGTTCGACGACCTGATCGCATCCCACGACGCCAAGGGCACCCTGCGGCGCGGCCCGGCCGCCGTGACGGCGCAACCGACGCCGCGCGCCGGACAGCCGACCGCCGTGACGGCGCAACCCGCCCCGCGCGCCGGGCGGCCGACCGCGTTGCGCTTCCCGGCCAAGGCCGTCCTCCTGCCCACCGGCACCTTTCTGGTGTCCGACTCGGCGCACCACTCGCTCGTCGAGCTTGCCGGCGATGGCGCCACCGAGCTGCGGCGCATCGGTACCGGCGGACGCGGGCGCGCCGACGGTTGCCCGGAAACGGCGCGGTTCTCCGAGCCGGGCGGGCTCTGCGTGCTGCCGCCGCGGGTGGCCGAGCGCGCCGGGTACGACGTGGTGGTCGCCGACACCGTCAACCACCTGCTGCGTGCGGTCCGGTTGGACACCGGCGAGGTGCGCACCGTCGCCGGCAGCGGCCGGCAGTGGCGGGGCACCGTCGACTTCGGTACGCACGACGCGCTGGCGGTCGACCTGTCGTCGCCGTGGGACGTGGCGTACTTCGACGGCCGGGTCATCGTTGCGATGGCCGGCATCCACCAGCTGTGGTGGTTGGATCCGGTGACCCGCACGGCCGGGGCGTACGCCGGTACGACGGTGGAGGCGCTGCGGGACGGGCCGCTGCACGAGGCGTGGCTGGCGCAACCGTCCGGCCTGTCGACCTCGCCGGACGGCCGGATCCTCTGGGTCGCCGACGCCGAGTCCAGCGCGCTGCGCTGGATCGCCGCTGGTGACCTGCACACCGCGATCGGGCAGGGGTTGTTCGACTTCGGGCACGTCGACGGGGCCGCCAGCCAGGCGCTGCTCCAGCATCCGCTGGGGGTACTGGCCCGCCCCGACGGCTCGGTCCTGATCGCGGACACGTACAACGGCGCGGTCCGCCGGTACGAGCCGTCGACGCGGGGGGTGACCACGGTGGCGGCCGGGCTGGCCGAGCCGAGCGGCCTGGTGGCGACCGCGACCGGGGACGTGTACGTGGTCGAGTCGGCCGCCCACCGGTTGACCCGCATCGACCTGACCCGCATCGACCGGGCGGCGACCGAGGTTGACGGTCCCCGGCACCGTACCGAGCGCCCGGTCACCGAACTCGGCGCCGGCGAGGTGAGGCTCGACGTGGTGTTCCATCCGGCCCCAGGGCAGAAACTCGACGATTCGGCCGGCGCGCCGACCCGGCTACTGGTGTCCGCGTCCCCGCCCGGCCTGCTGGTTGAGGGCGCCGGTGACGGCAGTGACCTGCGACGCCGGCTGGTGCTGTCGAAGGCGGTGGCCGAGGGTGTGCTCCAGGTCGTGGCGCAGGCGGCCACCTGTGATGTCGAGGCCGCGCACGCGGCCTGCCACCTCAGCCGCCAGGACTGGGGCGTACCCGTCCGCGTTGTGGCCGACGGCGCGGCACGGCTGGCGCTGGTGCTCCGCGGTTTGGATGAGGTTTGACCTCAATACGACAGGAAACCTACGGCATCGTAACCTGAGTTGGTGACCGCGAATACCGTTCCCGGCCGTCGCCAGGTCGAACTCGGCAGACCGCGGATGCGCGGGCTGCTGCACGCGTACGCGTGCGGGGTGGCGGCGGTCTGCGGCGTCGTGCTCTGCTCGCTCGCGGCCACCCGACCGGGCTGCGCGCCGTTGGTCAGCTGCCTGATCTACAGCGTCACGGTATGCGCGCTGTTCGGTACCAGCGCGCTATATCACCGGCGCGCCTGGTCCGACCGCGGATATAAGATCATGAAGCGTCTCGATCATTCGATGATCTTCATGTTCATCGCGGGCACCTACACGCCGTTCTGCGTCCTGCTGCTGCCGCACCATTCGGCGACGATCCTCCTGACGATCGTGTGGTGCGGCGCGATCGCCGGCGTGACCCTCAAAATGGTGAACCCGCACGGCTCGCGCTGGCTGTCCGCCCCGCTATATCTGGCCCTCGGCTGGATCGCGGTGGTGATACTCCCGGAGTTTCTGCGCCACGGTGGCGTCACCACACTGGTACTGGTCGCCTGCGGCGGCGCCGCGTACAGCGTCGGCGCCCTCTTCTACGCGCTGCAACGGCCGAACCCGTGGCCGACCGTGTTCGGCCACCACGAGTTCTTCCACGCCTGCACGCTGGCGGCGGCGATCTGCCACCACGTCGCGATCTATTTTTCCCTGTACCGGTGAGCCGGAGTCAGTAACGGCCGCGCCCGGCGGCCGTTACTCCCACGTGTACCCCGAACTAGTACCGGCGTTCCGTCGGCGGCTCGGTCCACGTCTCGTCGGTCGGTGCCTGTACGACCTGCTGGCGCTCGACGTGCTGCACGGGCGCGACCCCGGCCGACGTGGTGACCACGCGGCGCTTGCGGGAGTTCCACACCCAGAGTGTGATCAGCAGGACGGCGAGACCGGCGAGCATGAGCACCCAGCCAATGACATGCAGGTCGAGGGGGCCAAGATTCTGGTTGCGCACCCCGAACCTGATGATCGCGCCGACCGCGATCAGAAAGATGCTGCCACCGATGCCCATTGGTAGCCTCCTTTGTCACCGTTTGACCGGCTGTCGTTCGGTGACTGCCATCTGGGAGGTACCCCGAGTGGACCAATCTCAATCAGGCAGGCTGCAACCATGACCGATCGGATACTGGTACTGCTGCGGCACGCCAAGGCGACCCACCCGGACGGGGTCGCGGACCTGCAGCGGGCGCTCACTCCGCGCGGCCACGCCGACGCCGCGGCGGCCGGAGCGTGGCTTGCCGGCCACCGACACAACCCCGATCTCGTCCTGTGTTCGCCGGCCCGCCGTACCCGGGAGACCTGGCATGGCGTGGCCCTCGCCCTCGGCGGCGGCGCGAACGACACCGCGGTCGCCTACGACCCGGTCATCTTCGACGCCCACGATGGTCAGGCGCTGCTCGACCTGGTCGCGGCGACCGGGCCGGAGGTGACCACACTGCTGGTGGTCGGCCACAACCCGACGCTGTCGGCGCTGTCGGCCATGCTGGACCGAACGGCCGCCGATGAGGGGCTGCGCACCTGCGGCATCGCGGTACACCGGGTCGCCGGGGCCTGGGGCGACCTGGCGGCGGAGGGTGCCCCGATCACGGCGACCCACACCGCCCGGGCCTGACCGGGCGGCCCCGTGCCAGCGCGTGCCCTCAGAACGATCCTTCGGGCAACTCCATGATGTCGAGCGTGGTGGCCTCGACGATCCGGCGGTCGCCGGCCAGCCGCGGCAGCACCTCACGGGCGAAGAACCGGGCCACCGCGATCTTGCCCTCGTAGAACGCCGTGTCGGCGGCGCCGACATCCGAGCGGGTCAGCGCGGCCAGTGCCACCACGGCCTGGCGTTGCAGCAACCACGCGACCACCACGTCGCCGAGTGCCAGCAGCAGGCGCCGGCTGTTCAGACCGACCTTGTACAGCTCGTCGGCCTTGCCGGCCTGCGCGGCGCCGAGCCAACCCATGACGGCGCCGAGCATGCTTCGAACGTCGTCGAGGGCGGTCGCCAGCGCGGCCCGCTCCAGCTTGAGCTGACCGTTTCCGGCGTCAGATTCGACGAATTCGTCGATCTCGGTGGCGATCGTCTGCAGTGCCTTGCCGCCGTCCTTGACGATCTTGCGGAAGATCAAATCGAGGCTCTGGATCGCGGTGGTTCCCTCGTACAGGGTGTCGATCTTCGAATCCCGCACGTACTGCTCGAGCGGGTAGTCGGCGAGGTAACCGGAGCCGCCGAGGGTCTGCAGCGACTCGTGCCCGAGCAACTCGTACGCCCGCTCCGAGCCGCACCCCTTGACCAGCGGGAGCAGGAAGTCGTTGACGCGTTCGGCCTGCCGGACGGCCCGGGCGTCGCCGGCCGCCTGCGCCAGCCGGGACTTGTCCTGCCACGACGCGGTGTAGCAGACCAGGGCACGCAGGCCCTCGGCGTAGGACTTCTGCAGGGCCAGCGACCGACGGACGTCCGGGTGGTGAGTGATCGTCACCCGCGGTGCGGTCTTGTCGCCGCTGCGGGTCAGGTCCGCGCCCTGTACCCGGTTCTTCGCGTAGTCCAGCGCGTTGAGGTACCCGGTCGACAGCGTCGCGATCGCCTTCGTACCGACCATCATCCGGGCCGACTCGATGACCATGAACATCTGCCGGATACCGTCGTGCACCTCGCCGAGCAGCCAGCCCTGCGCGGGAGTGCCGTGGCCGCCGAACGTGAGCTCGCAGGTGTTCGAGACCTTCAGACCCATCTTGTGCTCGACGTTGGTGGCGTAGACGCCGTTGCGCTCACCCAGCTCGCCGGTTCGCTCATCGAAGTGGACCTTCGGCACCACAAAGAGCGACAACCCCTTGGTACCGGCGCCGCCCACGCCCTCGACCCCGACCGGACGGGCCAGCACGTAGTGGATGATGTTGTCGCTGAGGTCATGTTCGCCGCTGGTGATGAAGCGCTTGACGCCCTCGATGTGCCAGCTGCCGTCCGGCTGCGCGATTGCGCGGGTGCGGCCGGCGCCGACGTCGGAGCCGGCGTCGGGCTCGGTGAGGACCATCGTCGCGCCCCACTGCTGCTGGACGAAGATCTTGGCCCACGCCTGCTGCCGGTGGGTGCCCTCGCGGTACAGCAGGTGCGCGAAGGAGGGCCCGGAGGCGTACATCCAGATCGGCGCGTTGGCCCCCAGCACCATCTCGGCCAGCGACCACCAGAACATCCGCGGTGCGTTGGTTCCGTCGAGTTCGGGCGGCAGGTCAAGGCGCCAGAACTCCGACTCCATGAACGCCCGGTAGGACTTCCGGAACGACTCCGGCAGCGGCGCGGTGAACGTATCGGGGTCGAAGACCGGTGGGTTGCGGTCGCCGTCGACGTAGCCGGCGGCGAGGTCCTCGCGGGCGAGCCGGTCGAACTCGGTGAGGATCGTGCGGGCGGTATCGATGTCGAGGTCGGCGTACGGGCCCGTGCCGAGCACCTTGTCGGCGCCGAAGACCTCGAACAGGTTGAACTCGAGGTCTCGGAGGTTGCTCCGGTAATGGCTCATCTCGCTGATCTCTCCCGTCTCGCGATTGCGCGGCGGCGTAGCGCCCGAGGCAAATGATTGTCGGCTGAAGTTACCAGCCAGTAACAGAAACTGTATTACCCGGCGGCAAGCCCCGACAAGGTGACCGTTGTCACCGGGGTGACTCTGGGTGACCCTGGCTGACCTGGGCAAATACGGCCGCGCGCCGGATGATCTGAGCGTTTCGCGGTATTAGAACCGATTGACCGAGTAGACACGCACCGTCGGTGCTATCGACCGTCACCCGACTCGCGAGTAGCTCGTTGAGCCGGTTGACATACCGGGGCTGGATCGTGGGCGTCAACGGCGCCCGCGCGTAGGGGGACCATGATGCTGGTCAAATGGATGGGAACACTGTTCGCACCGCGACACCCACGCCACTACACCGGACGCCACCGGGCGCCGCGGGTCACTCGGCCGAATGACCTGACGGCCACCCCGGCCGAGGCGCTGAGCTGATCACGGTCAGGTGAGGGCCGGCGAACTGGCACCGCCGATTTCCCATCGCGGTACCGGTTCGGCGGCGCCGTGGCTGCCCGCATACTCCATCAGCACCAGCGCGATGTCGTCGTCGAGCTGACCACGAACCCATTCGATCAGGGCGCTCTCCAGCGAGGCGAGGCCGTCCGCGACGGTACCGTGCCCGAGCAGGCGCCAGGCCCGGCCGGCGGTGGGGAAGAACTGGCCGTCGCGTCGCGCCTCCGCGAGGCCGTCGGTGTAGAACAGCAGCCGGTCGCCCGGCTCCAGCCGCTCCACCCGGGGGCGCACCACCGGCATGAAGCCCAGGGGTGGGGCCGGTGCCGGCGGGGTCAGCTCGATCACCTCGCCCCGGCGCAGCAGCAGCGGCGCCGGATGCCCGCAATTGACGATCGTGAGGGTGCCACCCCGCTCCTCGACCAGGGCGGCGGTGACGAAGTCCTCGTCGCCGACGCTGCGGGCGACCGCCCGGTCCAGGTCGGCGACGATCGCCCGCAGGTCGGCCCGCTCATACGCGACGTGCCGGTACGAGCCGAGCACGATGCTCGCCAGCCGGACCGCGTCGAGCCCCTTGCCGCGCACATCGCCAATGATCATCCGGACCCCGTACGGCGTGTCCACCGCCTCATACAGGTCACCGCCGATATCGGCGGCGGCACTCGCGGAGATGTAGCGGGCGGCGATCGACAAAGGACCGAGCTGGGGACCGAGCGGCCGCAGTACCGCCCCCTGCGCGGCCGAGGCCAGCCGGGACAGTTCGACGAACCGTTCGGCCTGCCGCTGCCGCAGTACGCCGACGACCGCGCCCATCGCGGTGGCGACCCCGATCGCTCCGAGGCAGGCCAGCTCGGCCCACATCGGCGGGCCGGAGCTTGGTACGGCGAACGCGCCCCCGATGACGGCGGCCACCCCGCCGACGACCAGCACCTGGCGCCAGGACGCGAACGCGGCCGCCAGGAACGGCGCCGTCGCGTACAGCCCGATGAAGTACGCGTGGCCGATACCGTCTGCCACCTCGACGAGGGTGACCAGGGCGATCAGCCCGAACGCCGCGCCGAGTCCGGCGCGGCTCTCAGAAGTCATCGGGCGGCTCGCCGGGCGTCGGCCCGACGGACGCGGCAGTCTCGCCACGGCAACCAGCATGCCATCTACGGACCCGGTTGCCGTTCCAACATTCGGCCGGACTAGCTGATCGTTGTTGGTAGCGGCCCGTCCGACCGACCCGTTGCTCACGGTCCGCGGCTTTCATGTCCGGGCAGCGCGGCGTCCGCACTCAGCCGGAGAGCACCTCGAACGACACCGAAGCGACGCCGGCACTGGTACTGGAGATCGTGTTGAACGCGGCCGGCGTGAGGTCGAGACAGCGGCCGGCGACGAACGGGCCCCGGTCGTTGATCCGTACCACCACCGACTTGCCGTTCTTGGTGTTGGTGACCCGCACCCTGGTGTTGAACGGAAGCGTCTTGTGCGCGGCGGTGAACTGGGCGACGTGGAAGATTTCGCCATTGGCCGTGTGGTTGCCTTCGTCGGTGTAGAACGACGCCTGGCAGGTACCGGTGTCGACCACCGTTCCACCCCCGGTTGGCGGCTTGGGCGCGGCACCGGACTTCGACGGCTTCGGTGAACGGGACGGACTGGGATTGGGGCTGCTCGGCTCGGCCGACGGTGTTGTTTGCGGCGCGGCTTCAAGCCGCTGCTCGCTACGGTCGGCACGCTGTGCGCCGCGGTCGGCCGTCGCCGGCGGTACGGCCGCGGCCTGACTGACCCCCGTTGTCCTGGCCGCCGGACTGAGCTTGAAGGTCGCCACCATCGTGCCCACCAGAACCGCCACCACCGCCGCTGCGGCGAGCAGCGGCAGTGACCGGTACAGCGCGAATCGGCCACGCCCCGAAGGCCGCCGACGTCCAACGGTCCGGCCGTTTCCCACGGTGCCGCCACCCTCGCTGGCCGACCAGTCTTCCGTGGCCCAACCGTCTTCCCTGGCCCAGCGGCTCTCCGCGTCCCGGCCGCTTTCCGTGGCCCAGCCGTGTCCCGGGTCCGGGTTGAGTTCCGCCGCCGCGCCGCCGTGGAAAGAGGGGTGAGATCCCACCCTCCCGTTATGTCCCGCCGGGTGAAGTCTCACCGCCGGGCCATGTCCGCGTACCGGTTCAAACCCCGACGTCGGCCCACGCGCCGGGGCCGGGTCAGGTCCATCGGCCGAACCGCGTCCCTCGGCATGCTTACCGGACAAGGCCCTACCCTTCATAAATGAACCGGGCAGGGTGACCGTATCGGGCTCACCGCGTGGGTTGTCAATCAACCAAAGACAAGTGGGCGATTTGTACGTCGATGTCGATCCGAATGGGCGATGGCTACAACCGTTGGGAAAGACCGATTTAAGGCACAGTAAAACGTCACGTGGCGTGAGTAACCTATGACGCC
>JAVHWE010000629.1:0-9034 GCA_032160285.1 Micromonosporaceae bacterium
GTGGCCGCGATGTCAGGGTTACCCGCGATGTCATCAGGGATGGCGGCGGGGTCGGCGAGCTCCAGCTCGTGCGTCTCCGGGGCGGATGGGGCCGGCAACCGCTCGTACTCACTCATGGAACTCACTCATCGAACCTCCTGCCGGGGCCATCCGGGCGGTTGTGCCCGGCGCCCCGGCACCCGGCGCTGGTCACCGTAGCCGCGGTCAGGGGACTCAACCATGTTTGACCATATCCCGCCGGATCTTGCCGAACAGGTTAAGGCTGTCAATAACCGGGCGGTTGTAGAAAATTCCAAGGCCGACGCTGCCATGATCGCCCCACACACAGACGCTGATGGCGACCGCGAGGATCGATGCGGTACCGCATTTGACGACGCCTCCCCGCGAACCGGCGTTGTAGCCGTGGATATTGCTCACCGCCAGGCCGTTGTTGCCCATGCTGGTCAGCGCGGCGTCGACCTCTCGCGCCGGGTACAGCAGAAATCCGCTCACGCCGATGACCAGTACCAGATGTCGTTCGTCGTGGGGCGCGGCGTACAGACCGGCGACCGCGCTGCGCGCACTCGTCTTGCGCTTCAGTTGGCTTGCGACTTCCTGGCCGAGTGCGTCGGCGCGGGCATTCTGTAGTTTGTCGAGGCCGGCGAGGCTCGCCGGTACGCTGACGGTCGCCGGATACTGGCTCAGGAACGGGGCGGCGACGACCGTGGCCCCTCCGCAGCAGGCCAGGAGGATCATGCCGAGCACCGACAGCGCGATGATCCAACTCCGTCGGCGGCGAACCGTGGGCGGAGATCCCGCGAGCACCGGTGTCCACGGGACCGCACCGGGGTGAAATCCACCCGGCGGGGGATAGCCACCGGGCGGCGGGTAGTCCGCGGTCGGGAAACCTGGCGGGGGATGGGCACCGGGCGGTGGGTAGTTCTGCGCCGGGAACGCCGGCTGGGGGTGGGTGCCGGGCGGTGGGTAGTTCTGCGCTGGGAACCCCGGCTGAGGTTCGGTGCCGGGCGGTGAGTGGCGCGGGGCGGAGAAATCCGGCGGAGGGTACTGCCGGCCGCGCGGATCGGCCTGCGACGGTACCGGAGGCTGCTCCGGGGGAATCGAGGACTCCGGCGACGGCTCGAACGGCCGCGTACCAGGCTCTTCGGGGGTCGGGTGTGACACGCTATCGGCCTCCTCGTCAGGTGCACTGGCGAGCGTAACGGTGGCAGACCACCGCCGTAGACTCGCAACGTGACAGAGACCGTGCGGCCGACCGCGTACCCGGAGTCCGATCCGTGCCTGCCGGCCCAGTACGTGCCGGCGCACGTGGAGCAGAGACGCTACGAGCTGTGGGTAGCGGCCGGTCTGTTCCGGGCCGACGCGGGCAGCGCGAAACCGCCGTACGCGATTGTCATTCCGCCGCCGAACGTGACCGGCTCCCTGCACGTCGGCCACGCGCTCGACCTGACCATCCAGGACGCGCTGATCCGCCGCAAGCGCATGCAGGGGTATGAGGCGGTGTGGGTGCCGGGGATGGATCATGCCGGCATCGCCACCCAGAACGTGGTGGAACGGCAACTCGCGGCCGACGGATTGTCCCGCCACGACCTGGGGCGCGACGCGTTCGTCGAACGGGTTTGGCAGTGGAAGGCGGAGTCCGGCGGCCGGATCCTCGGCCAGATCCGTCGGCTCGGCCTGTCCGTCGACTGGACCCGCGAACGGTTCACCATGGACGAGGGCATGTCCCGGGCCGTCCTCACCATCTTCAAGCGGCTCTTCGACGACGGTCTGATCTACCGGGCGGAGCGCATCATCAACTGGTGCCCGCGCTGCCTGACCGCACTGTCCGACATCGAGGTCGAGCACACCGATGAGGACGGCGAGCTGGTCTCCATCCGCTACGGTGACGGCGCCGACGCGATCGTCGTCGCCACCACCCGCACCGAGACGATGCTCGGCGACACCGCCGTGGCCGTGCACCCCGACGACGACCGGTACCGCCACCTGATCGGTACCCGGGTGGAGTTGCCGCTGACCGGCCGGCACATCCCGATCGTGGCCGACCGGCACGTCGACCCGGCGTTCGGTACCGGCGCGGTGAAGGTCACGCCCGCCCACGACCCCAACGACTTCGAGATCGGCCAGCGCCACGATCTGCCGGCGATCGCGATCCTCGACGAGCGCGGCGTGATCACCGTGCCGGGGCCGTTCGAGGGGCTGGACCGGTTCGAGGCCCGACCGGCGATTGTGGACGCACTGCGGGAAGAGGGCCGCATCGTGGCGGAGCGGCGACCCTACCCGCACGCGGTCGGGCACTGCTCGCGCTGCGGTACCACCGTCGAACCCCGGTTGTCGTTGCAGTGGTTCGTCAACACCGGGCCGCTGGCGCGGGCCGCCGGTGACGCGGTGCGCGACGGCCGGGTCCGGATCGAGCCACCCGAGCTGGCCAAACGGTACTTCGCCTGGGTGGACAACATGCACGACTGGTGCATCTCCCGGCAGCTGTGGTGGGGGCACCGGATCCCGGTCTGGTACGGGCCGGCCGGCGAGCTGGTCTGCGTCGGCCCGGACGACGAGGCCCCCGGCACCGCCGAACAGGGCTGGCGTCAGGACGAGGACGTGCTGGACACCTGGTTCTCCAGCGGCCTGTGGCCGTTCTCCACCCTCGGCTGGCCGGACCTGACCACCGATCTGGAGCGGTTCTACCCGACGAGTGTGCTGGTCACCGGGTACGACATCCTGTTCTTCTGGGTGGCCCGGATGATGATGTTCGGGCTGTACGCGATGAACGGCCGCCAGCCGTTCGACGTGGTCGCGCTGCACGGTATGGTCCGCGACCAGTACGGCAAGAAGATGTCGAAGTCGTTCGGCAACGTCGTGGACCCGCTGGACTGGATCGAGCGGTTCGGTGCGGACGCCACCCGGTTCACGCTGGCCCGGGGGGCGAACCCGGGCGCGGACGTGCCGGTCAGCGAGGAGTGGTGCCAGGGTTCGCGCAACTTCTGCAACAAGCTGTGGAACGCGACCCGGTACGCGCTGCTGAACGGGGCCACTGTGGACGGTGAGCTGCCGCCCGCCGCCGACCTCGGCGCCGTCGACCGGTGGATCCTGTCCCGCCTCCAGCAGGTGACCGCGCAGGTCGACGAGCACTTCGAGGCGTACGAGTTCGCGAAGGTCTGCGACACGCTGTACCACTTCGCGTGGGACGACGTCTGTGACTGGTACCTGGAGTTGACCAAGCCGATCCTTTCCGCGGGCGATGAGCTGGCGGTCGCGCGGACCCGGCGGGTGCTGGGGCACGTCCTCGATCAACTGCTGAGACTGCTGCACCCGGTGATCCCGTTCGTCACCGAGGAGCTGTGGACCGCGCTGACGGCGTCCGCGACCGCCGCGATCGAGGCGCCGGCGGCCGGCATCGGCCCGCTCACTGTGGCGCCCGCGGCCGCCGAGCCGGCCGGGATGCACTCGATCATGGTGGCGCGGTGGCCTAGCGTCGACGCGGCCTACCGCGACGCCGCCGCCGAGGCGGACATCGCCGCGCTCCAGCGGATCGTGACCGAAGTCCGGCGGTTCCGCGCCGACCAGGGGGTCCGGCCGGGGCAGCGGGTCAGCGCCCGGCTGGCCGGGCTGGGCGCGCTCGGCGGGTACGAGCCGCTGATCAGGTCGTTGGCGCGGATCGACGCGGCCGGGGACGGGTTCGCGGCGACAGCCACCCTGTCGGTCGGCGGTAGGGCCACGGTTGAGCTGGACACTCGCGGCACGATCGACGTCGGAGCCGAGCGGGCCCGGCTCCGCAAGGACCTGACCGCCGCCGAGCGGGAGGCCGCCCAGTGCCGGGCCAAACTGGACAATCCGTCGTTCAGTGCCAACGCCCCGGAACAGGTGGTCGCCAGGATCCGCGAGCGGCTGGTGGCGGCCGAGGCCGAGCTGGATCGACTGGGCCGCCAACTCGACGCCCTGCCGGACGCCTGACATGAGCGGGGCCGACGCGGCACGCTTCGCCGCCGCCGAACGGGAACTGCTGGACCGGGGCTTCGTCCGGATGGTCTTCGATCTCGGCCGGATCGAGGGGCTGCTGCGGATGCTCGGTGACCCGCAGCGCGCCTATCCGTCGATCCACATCACCGGTACCAACGGGAAGACGTCGACGGCACGCATGATCGACTCGTTGCTGCGGGCCCACGGCCTGCGCACCGGGCGGTACACCAGCCCGCACCTGAAGACGGTGCGGGAACGGATCACCATCGAATCCGAGCCGATCTCCGAGAGCAAATTCGCCGACGTGTACGCCGAGGTCGCGCCGTTGGCGAAGCTGCTGGACGAGGGGGCCGGGGAGACGTTTACCTTCTTCGACATGACCACGGCGCTCGGGTTCGCGGCGTTCGCCGACGCGCCGGTCGACGTGGCGGTCGTCGAGGTCGGTCTCGGTGGCGTCGACGACTCGACGAACGTGCTGCACGCCGGGGTGACCGTCCTCACGCCGATCGGGCTGGACCACCAGGAGTGGCTCGGCGACACCCTGTCCGACATCGCGCTGGCGAAGGTCGGCATCGTCCACAAGGGATCGACCCTGATCTGCGCCGCCCAGCCCGAGGAGGCGATGCGGCCCATCCTGGAGCACTGCGCGGAGGTCGACGCCACCATCGCGGTCCAGGGGCGCGACTTCGGCGTGGTGGAGCGTTCGCTGGCGCTCGCCGGCCAGGTGCTGGAACTGCGGGGCCGCTCCGGTACGTACTCCGACATCTACCTGCCGCTGCACGGGGCCCATCAGGCACAGAACGCGGCCATCGCGTTGGCGGCGGTGGAGGCGTTTCTCGGCGCGGGTGCGGACAAGGCGCTCGACCCGGAGACGGTGCGCGCCGGCTTCGCCGCGGCCACCTCGCCGGGGCGGCTGGAACGGGTCCGGACCGCACCGACGATCCTGCTCGACGCCGCGCACAACCCGCACGGCATGGCCGCCACGGTCACCGCGATCGCCGACGAGTTCGGATTCCGCCGGCTCATCGCCGTGGTGTCGATGCTTCGCGACAAGGACGCCGCCGGCATGCTCGACCTGCTCGAGCCCGTGGTCGACGCGATCGTGATCACCCGCAATACCTCGGCCCGTGCGTCGTCGGCCGCCGCCCTGGCCGAAATCGCCGTCGACATCTTCGGCGCGGACCGGGTACGGGTCGAGCCGGCCCTGCCCGACGCGATCGAGGCGGCGGTGGAAATGGCGGAGTCCGACAGCGACGCGGATCTCAGCGGTGTGGGCGTGCTGATCACCGGATCCGTCTTCACCGTCGCCGACGCCCGCAATCTGCTGACCCGTGACCGTGCCTGACCATCCGCACCATCCGCGCGCGTCGGGCCTGCGGAATCCGGCGGCCGCGGTACGTGGCGTCGGTGCCGGCGCGCTCGCTGTCGAAGCGATGGTGCTGCTGCTGGCGGTCGCGCCGCTGGCGAAGCTCGGCGGGGCCGGGGCAACGACGGCGATCTGGCTCGTCGCCGCGTTGACCGCGACCGCCCTCGTCCTCGCCGCGCTGCTCCGTCATCCGTGGGCCTGGTGGGCCGCGCTCGCGATCCCGTTCGGCCTGCTGGGCGGCGGGCTCCTGCACTGGTCGCTGGCCGCCCTGGGTATCGTGTTCGGCCTGCTCTGGGCGTACCTGCTCACCGTACGCCGGACCGTGCTCGCGACGCCGACCGAGCCGACGGGCGGGTTCGGCACGCCGGCCGAGCCGACGGGCGGGTTCGCGACGCCCGCCGAGCCTACGGACGGATTTCCCACCGGGTGAGCGCGATGGCGTGGCCGTCCGGGTCGCGCAGCGTCGCCGCCCACTGCTCCAGCTGCTCACCTTGGTTGACCACCCGCGGCGGATGGTTGAACTCGATCCCCTCGCGCCGGAGCCGGTCGTACGCCTCGTGCACGTCGTCGACCTCCAGGTTGAGGTGGACCACCCGCCGGTCGACCGGCCGGCTGTCGGTCACCTGGCGCAGCAGGATCCGGGCGTTGCCCGACGCTATGACGGCATGTCCGACGCCGCTGTCGATCTCGGTGAGCCCGAGCAGGTCGCGGTAGAACGTCAGCGATCGGCCCAGGTCCGCCACGATCAGGGTGACGCTGACATTGTGTACGCTGCGCAGACCCTGATTGTCGTGGTCGGCCTCGTCGCTGAGGTACGACGGCGAGGCCAGATAGGAGTGGTCGCGGACCGGGGAGCGGTCGGCGACGACTACGTCGTGGCGGCCGTCGCCGGGGTCGGCATCCTGAACGGCTTCGACCTCATCGGCTCCGACCTCACCGGCTCCGACCTCGCCGGCGTCGGCGTCGGCAGGAGCATCCGCTGACTCCACCGTTTCGGGCGGTCCCGCAGTTTCGGGTGACGCCGCGGTTTCCGGTGATGCGGTGGTTTCCGGTGACGCGGTGGTTTCCGGTGACGCGGCGGTTTCCGGTGACGCGGCGGTTGGCGGTGATGCGGCGGTTTCCGGCGCTCCATGGGTTGCCGGGGACTCGGCCGTTTCTGGTGACGCCTCGGTTTCCGAGGGCGCCTGGGTTGGTGGTGCAGCCTCGGTTTCGGGTGATGCGAGAACGTCCTCGGGCATGGTCGCCCGCACCGCTGCGCTCGCGTGCGCTTCGGCGGCGCCCGGCGACGGTTCGGCGGCTGGCAGCGCCGTATCCGCCGCCCGGTTCGGCTGCGGCATGGGCGTGACCAACACCGTTGACTCCGCGCCCGGGCCCGCCGCGGCTGGCGCCATGGCCGCCACCGAACTCGATGCTTCGGTGCGGCGATGGGGCCGGGGACTCGGCCGGCGCCGGGGCGACGGAACGTTGGCCGGCAAACCCGCCTCGGTCGGCGGGCCCGCGTCCGGAGCGGCGTTGGTGGGTGGGCCCGGGTCGGGCCCGGCGTCGGTGGGTGGGCCCGGGTCGGGCCCGGCGTTGGTGGGTGGGCCCGGGTCGGGCCTGGCGTTGGTGGGTGGGCCCGGGTCCGGCTCGGCGTTGGTGGGTAGGCCCGGGTCCGGCTCGGCGTCGGTCGGTGGACCGGTGTCCGGCGCGCCGTCGGTCCGCGAGGCCTCGTCGGTCGGCACGACGGCCGGCGGACCCGCATCCGGCCCGTCGGCCGATGGATCCTTCTCGGGCGGGGCGTTGGTCGATGCATCCTGGCCGGCTGCAGATGGGACAAACGCCGGCTCGGCCAGCGGGTCGTGGGCCGGGGGTCCGTACCGATGCGCGTTCGGTCGTGCCGGTCCGGCTTCGGCAGCGGCCGACCCGGCGTCGTCGGGTCGACGCCACGGATCGTCCGTCGAGACCGGGTCGATGACGACGTCCGCGGATCGGTATTCGTGTGTCGGGTCGGAGTACTCGTCGACGTAGCCCTCCACATACCCGTCGTCGTACCGGGACTCGTCGTACTCAGACCGGCCGTACCCGGAGTCGTCGTCGCGGTAGTAACCGCCGTGGGGACCCTCGGCATCGCCGTCGGGGGCACCGTCGTCGGGGTACGAGACGTAGCCGGTGTCGCGGTGGCTGCGTACCTGCTCCCACAGGACCTGGGTCCGGCGCGGATTGCCGTTGGGGATGATGACCGGCAACGACGCGCCGACGTCGGGCCACTTGCCCACCGGTACGCCCGGATCGCGCAGCCGGACCACGGCGTTGTCGACTCCCTGGGCGTTCACGACGAGGTACAGGTCGGCGCGCCCGGTGCTGCCGGTGGCCGGCGGCGGGGACGACTGACTGACGTGCGCGATACCGAAGAGGTCGGCGCGGTTGGCCCGCACGCTCGACAGGATGATCAGGGCCGGGCCCAGCACGCCCGCCGCGACACCGAACGCCGCGGCCGGTACGTTGGTCATGCCGACGCCGCAGCAGATCACGAACAGGCCGGCGGCGAACAGGCCCACCACCAGAAAGCCCTGACGGGCCGACAGCGACCAACGACTGGCATTCGCCAAGTTGACCTCCATGGTCTCGCAGCCAGGCTAGGCCGCGCCCGCCGACGATGGAAAGCCCGGGCGTCCGATCAGCCTTCCGCGCCGACGCACCGGCCACGGTACGCGGGTCCGATGCGCCCGATAAGCTCCCGAGGGCAGACCGACCGGGGTGAGGGAGGGCACGTGGGGGAGCGCACGCTCGTACTGATCAAGCCGGACGCGGTCCGTCGTGGACTGGTCGGTGAGGTCATCGGCAGGTTCGAGCGCAAGGGCCTCACGATCGACGCCATGCGGCTGGGCACAATGGACGCGACGCTGGCCGACCGGCACTACGCCGAGCACGTCAGCAAGGCGTTCTACCCGCCGCTGAAGGAGTTCATGACCGGGGGCCCGCTCGTCGCCCTGGTCCTCTCCGGCGACGGGGCGATCGACGTGGTACGGGCGCTGGCCGGCACGACCGACGGGCGCAAGGCGGCTCCCGGCACGATCCGCGGCGACCTGTCGCTGTCCAACCGGGAGAACCTGGTACACGCATCCGATTCGGCGGAGAGCTCGGCGCGCGAGATCGAGCTGTGGTTCCCCGAACTGGCGTGACAACTCGGGTACGATCGGCGGGTACAGGCGATGACCCGGCCATCACCGGCGAGCCTCCGGAAGAAACGGCCACGCGGCACCCACCCGCGCGGCCGGAGTAGAACCGGACGGGGCGGCCCGTCACAGCCGACCGACGAGCGGGCGTCCGATTCTGGCCGCCAAGCGGGGTGGTACCGCGGGCTTCGGCTCGTCCTCGCACCGGAAGAGCAGTACCGGAGCGAGGAGACCGAGCGTCATGCCCTACCCGAAGAACGGCCCCGCCGGCCCCGCTGGCCCTGCCGGCTCCGCCGGCCCCGCCGGCCAAGTCGGTTTGGCCGCGAGTCCCGATCTGCCCGAGGTGGAGCGGCGGGTGCTCGATTACTGGCAGGCCGATCACACCTTCCAGGCGTCCATCGACAACCGGCCGACGGGCGAGCACGGCGCCAACGAGTTCGTCTTCTATGACGGGCCGCCGTTCGCCAACGGGATGCCGCACTACGGACACCTGCTCACCGGGTACGCCAAGGATGTGGTGCCCCGGTACGAGACGATGCGGGGCCGGCGGGTCGAG
>JAVHWE010000637.1:0-3704 GCA_032160285.1 Micromonosporaceae bacterium
CCGGCGTTGCGCAGGCAGAGGACGGCCGACCCGGACCCCTCGGCCGGATCGGCTTTCTCGGACGCCTCGACCGCCAGCAGGTCCAGCGAGCTCACCCCGAAGATCGGTATCCCCAGGCTGAAGGCCAGCCCGTTGACGTACGCGACGCCGGCCCGAACCGAACTCAGGTTCCCCGGCCCGAGGTCGACGGCGAGCCGCTCGACATCCCGGATCCGCCGACCGGCTGCGGTCAGCAGCTCGGCGGCGAGCTCTCCGATACCCCGAAACGACGGGTCGTCGCGGCGCAGCGTGCGGTGGGCGATCAGCGCGTCCGGGGTGAACAGGGCGACCCCGTACTCGATCGAGGACGTCTCAACGGCGAGGGTGAGGCTCACGACAGGTCCTTCAGAATGTCGCGGTGCAGGACGTCCAGCACGGCCGACCACCGGTCGCAGGCGGAGGTGAACGTCACCGCCCGCCGGTCGGTGCCGGGCGGATCGGGGCGCAACCGCACCGCGAGGTGGCAGCCGAACTCGCCGGCGACCAGCTCACCCCACTCCACCAGGCACACCGCGGCGTGGGTGTACTCGTCGAGGCCGAGGTCGCGGTACTCGGCGATACCACCCAGCCGGTAGGTGTCGACGTGCAGGATCGGCGTCCGGCCCGAGGGGTAGAACTGCGCCAGCGCGAACGTGGGGCTGGTGACGAGATCGGCGGCGCCGAGGGCGGCGGCGACGGCCTTCACGAAGGTCGTCTTGCCCGCCGCCAGGCCGCCCGACAGCAGCACCACGTCGCCCGGCACCAGTCTGGCCGCGAGGGCGGCGGCGACCTGTCCGGTCTGACCGGGCCCGTCAACGGTCACCGTGAAGCAGTCCACCACGGTCAGTCGCCTTCCGGCGGCTTGATCGTGGGCATCACCCCGCGCAGGCGCTCCAGGCTGACCGCACCGAGGCGCAGTACCTTCGGCGTGTCCCCGGTCACGTCGACGATGGTGCTCGACGGCATGTCGAGGAACTGCGCCGACTCCAGGTAGACGCTGACCGCGTACCCGAACTGGTCGCGGGCGTCGGCGGCGGTACGCGGTGGCGGCTGCCCCGGCTTGCTGGCCGCCGATACCGCCATCGGCCCCGCCTCGCGCAGCACCTCCAGGGCGACCGGGTGCAGCGGCATCCGGACCGCGACCGTACCGAAGGTGTCGCCGAGATCCCACTGCAGACTCGACGCGTACTCGACGACGATGGTCAGCGGCCCCGGCCAGAACGCCTCGACCAGATCCCGGGCGGTGGACCCGAGCGAGTACACGAGCCCGTCGAGGGTCTGGCGGGAGCCCACCAGCACCGGCGACGGCGCCGAGCGGTCCCGCCCCCGGGCGCTCATCAGCGAATTCACCGCCCACGATTTGAACGCGTCCGCACCGATGCCGTACGCCGTGTCGGTCGGTATCACGACGAGGTCGCCGCGCTGGACGGCCTCGACGGCGGCGGCGATTCCACGCTCGCGTTCGTCGGGGCGGGAGCAGTCGTAGAGCATCACGGGGTGCAGTCTGCCAAACGGTGCCCGGTGGCGAACCGCGGCCGCCCGGTCAGATCGGGATGGTCCGTCACGCCCCGGTACCCGGCGGCGCGCAGCAGGGCCATCACGGCCCCGCCCTGGGTGTCGTGGTGCTCCACCCCGAACCAGCCACCCGGCCGCAGCAGCGCGGCCACCCGCCCCACCAGCTCGCGGATCACGTCCAGGCCGTCCGCGCCGGAGAAGACCGCCGGGTACGGGTCGAAGCCGGCCACCTCGGGCGGTACCCGGGTGCCGGCCGGCACGTACGGGGGGTTGCACAACACCAGGTCCACCCGGCCGTCGAGCCCGGCCAGGGTCGCCGGATCGGTCACGTCACCGTCGACCACCCGTACCGTCGTCGCTGCGGTGTTGCGGCGGAGCCAGCCGAGCGCGACCGGGTCGTTTTCGACCGCGTACACGGTGGCGTCCGGGCGGGCGGCCGCGACCGCGACCGCTATCGCACCAGACCCGGCGCACAGGTCGACGACCACCGGATCCGGACCGTCGACCGTGGTCAGGCCCCACTCCACCAGCAGCTCCGTCTCCGGCCGGGGGATGAACACGCCCGGTCCGACGGCCAGCTCGACCCGGTGGAACCCGGCGACGCCGACGAGGTGCTGCAGCGGTACCCGCCGGGCCCGCGCCGCGACCAGCTCGCCGAGCCGTTCGACCTGGTCGGGCCGCAGCGGCGGCGCTCCGACCAGGCCGGTCCGGGGCAGGCCGAGCACATACCCGGTCAGAATCTCGGCGTCGACCCGCGGGGAGGCCACGCCGGCCGCCGACAAAACGGCCGCCACCTCCCGGATCGCCCGCGATGAGTCGACGGCGTACCCGTGTGGCATGTCCTGCTGGCCTGGTGACACCCCATAATCATGGAACACCGTCGAGTACGGGTAAGGGGGCCACCTGGTGGGCGCTGCCACCGACGACGCCGTCGGACTGGAGCAGGTGCGCGCGCTCGTGTCCGCCGGCCGCTGTATCGAGGCCGACGTGCTGGTGCAGCGGGTGGTCGCCACCGCCACCGGGCCCGAGCGCGCGGACGCCCTGGCGCAGCGCCTGGCGGTACTGCTCAACCTGCGCCGCACCGACCAGTACAGCGCCACCCTGGATGCGGCGTTCGACGCGGCCAAGGCCCATCCCGACCCGGGGCGCTCGGGTCTGCTGCACGCGTTCGCCGCCCTTGTCGCGCTGCACGACGGCTCGCTGGAGTCCTGCGTATGGAATCTCGTGCTGTCGCAGCGCAGCCTCAACACCGTCGAACTCACCGACGCCAACATCGTGCGGGCCTGGCACAACCTCGCCCTGTCGTACTCGTACGCGGGATTTCACGGCCATGCGCTGAGCGCGATCGAACGGGCCCGGTCGATCGCCTCCTCGATCGGGATGCAGACCGGATTGTTCGCGACACCCGGTCTGCGCGTGCGCCACGCGGTCTCGCTCGACCAGCGCGGCGACGCCGACGGCTGTACCCGGATCCTGCATGACGTGGTGCACGATTTGGACAAGCGGCGACGAAACGGCGAACTGGAGCTGTTGCGGCCGATCAGTCAGCGCGCGTACGGGTACGCGATCGCCCGGCTGGCGGCGCTCGGGCATCCGGGGCCGATCGCCGCGACCGATCCCCGGCCGCTGCTGTCGGCCGGCGACGACTCGGTGAGCGCCCGCGACTTCGCCACCCTCGGCTCGGTCTGCCTGGCCATCGCCGAACACCGCCCGATCGAGGCGCTGGCCCGGCTGGAGACGGCCGAGCTGTCCGACGACACGCTGGGCGCGGCCGAGGGGTGCCGGCTGCAGGCCCTGGCATACCTGGCAGGCGGCGACCTCGCCGCCGCGTACGCGGCCGACCGGCAGGCGTGCCGGGTGTCCGGCGCGTTCAACGAGAAGCTGCGCGAGCTGTTCCTGGAGGGGGTGGCGGCCCGCGTCGACCACGACGACCTGCGGCGGCGCGCCGACTGGTACATGGGCGAGGCGAGTACCGATCCGTTGACCGGGTTGCCCAACCGGCGCTCGCTCGAACAGTACGTGAACAACCTGGTCGCCGGCGGCCGCTCGGCCGTGCTGGGAGTGTGCGATCTCGACGGTTTCAAGGCCGTCAACACGATGCACGGCCACCTCGCCGGTGACCTGGTACTCCAGCGGGTGGCCGGGGTTCTCAACCGGGTGATGCGCCGGGG
>JAVHWE010000638.1:0-3860 GCA_032160285.1 Micromonosporaceae bacterium
CGGCTGTTCATCGGCTCGGCGGTCTCCTACTTCGGCTACCAGTTCACCGCGGTCGCGGTACCGGTCCAGATGTACGCGCTGACCGGCTCCTCGACCTGGGTCGGGTACCTCGGCCTCGCCGCCCTGCTGCCTTTGTTGATCTTCGCGTTGTGGGGTGGCGCGGTCGCCGACGCCTTCGACCGGCGCCGGGTGCTGCTGATCAGCTCGTCGTTGATGTGGGCGAGCACGCTCGGCCTGTTCGCCCAGGGTCTGTTCGACGCGCGACGCCCCGTCCTGCTGCTGGGCCTGGTGGCGGCGCAGGCCACCGCGTTCGCGGTCAGCACGCCCACCCGGTCGGCGATCGTGCCGCGGCTCATCGACGCCGACGAGGTCGCCGCGGGTAACACGTTGAACTTCACCATGAGCAGCGTCGCCACGGTCGCCGGGCCGCTCGGCGCCGGCATCACGATCACCAACTTTCCGCTCGCGACCGCGTACGCCGTGGACGCGGTGTTGTTCACCGTCGCCCTGTGGGCCGCCCTCCGGCTGCCCGCACTCCCCCCGGAGCGCACCGATCGCAGCCGCGGTCGCCTCGCCGATGTGCTGGACGGGCTGCGCTACCTGGCCACCAACCGGGTCCTGCTGCTGTCGTTCGCGATCGACATCGTCGCCATGGTCCTCGCCCTGCCCCGGGCGCTGTTCCCGCAGGTCGCCCACGACCGGTTCGGCGGTACCGGCGCGGTCGGCTGGCTGTTCAGCGCGGTCGCCATCGGGGCGGTCGTCGCCGGGGTGACGTCGGGGTGGATCGGGCGGGTCCGACGCCAGGGCGCGGCCCTGATCGTGGCCGTGGTCTGCTGGGGCCTCGCCGTCGCCGCGGCCGGGCTGGCACGCTCGCTGTGGCTGGTCGTCGTGCTGCTCGCGGTGGGCGGGGCGGCCGACATGGTGAGCTCGGTGTACCGGCAGACGATGTTGCAGACCCACGCGCCGGATGTCCTTCGCGGCCGGATGCAGGGCGTATTCACGGCCGTGGTGGCCGGCGGTCCACGCCTCGGCGACCTGCGGGCGGGGCTGATGGCCGGGTTCGGCATCACCGTCGACTGGGTCGGGGGTGGGCTGGCCGCCGCCGTGGCGGCCATCTCGATCGGAATCGCGTTCCCGGCACTGCGCCGGTACACCGCGCGGTAACCGGGACGATATCGTCTCGTCATGGGTTCTGCGGCGGTTCCGTCCGGTACGTACGTTCCGTCGGGTCAACAGTGGACCATCGGGTCCGGCGGCCAGCGGGCGGTCATCGTGGAGGTGGGCGGCGGCCTGCGGGAGTACACCGTTGACGGCGCCGACGTGCTGTTCGGCTACGGCGTGGACGAGTTGTGCCCGGCACACGCCGGCAAGGTACTGGCGCCGTGGCCGAACCGGATCCGGGACGGGCGCTACACGTTCGACGAGCAGACGCACCAGCTCGCGTTGAGCGAGCCGGCCCGGCACAACGCGACCCACGGGCTGGCCTGCTGGGTACGGTGGGCGCCGGAGACCGACAACCCCACCGATTCGATCACCGTGCGGTATGACATGGTGCCCCAACCCGGGTACCGGTGGCCCGTTGTCCTGCGTACCACCTGGTCGCTACGGCCGGATGGGCTGCGCGCCGAGCACACCGCGACCAATACCGGGCCGCGGCCGTGCCCCTTCGGCCTCGGCGCGCACCCCTACGTGCGGATACCCGGGGTGCCGGTCGACGACGTGCGGCTGACCATCCCGGGGCGCTCCCGACTGCTGTTCGACGGGCGGATGTTGCCGATCGGCGCGGTGAAGGTGACCGCCGGCGAGTACGACTTCACCACGACCCGGGTGATCGGCGGGCTCGAACTGGACGCCTCGTACGGTGATCTCGACCGGGATGCCGACGGCGGCTCCGCGGTGACTCTCGCCGCGCCCGACGGCCGGACCGTCGAAGTCTGGGCGGACGAGGGGTTCAACTGGTGGCAGGTCTTCACCGGCGACACGCTGCCGCCGGCCCGGTCCCGCCAGGCGCTCGCCGTCGAGCCGATGACCTGCCCGCCCGACGCCTTCCGATCCGGGCGTGACCTCGTCGTCCTCGAGCCCGGTCAGACCTGGCGAGGATCCTGGGGCATCCGCACCGCCGGCATCGCCGCCCAATAGGACGCAGCCGAAGGTGGGTTAGTTGACGGCGGCCATTATGCCGCGGCCGTCGGTGTCGCTGGGGTCGCGCGGGAGAGCCTGGATGACCGCGGCCACGTCGGCCTTGGGGTGCCGGGGATTGGGCGGCCAGTGTGCGCGGACCCGGCTCTCCTCGTACGTCGTCGTGGTGCGGTGGTGATGACGCCCGGACCCGGACGACCGCTGGCTGCGAACGTCGTCAGCCACTCCGTTGAACGCGCGGGTGATCTCGCTGACGATGGACATTCCGGCCCCGTGGCGGGTACCCAGCATCCAGATGATCACAGTCCACGAAGCGAAAATGGTAAATGCGAGCAGAAGGATGAAGAGGGCTCTGACTTCGCTGTTGCCGTAGTCGAGTTGCTGCGCGTAAACCATTGGTCCTACTCCTAGTGATAGTTCCCACGCGCGCCGCTTCTCCCCGGAGTGGCGCCGATCCGGTCGTAGCAACACCAAAGGTTCGATCACCCGGAATCAAGCCTGAGGGGTTGGGCCGGCTCCCACGAAGGCACCCCAGCCCGATGAATGGGAGGCCGGCCCGTTTCGGAGAGTACAGCGCGCGCTTACCCTCTGCCATCAGGTCACCCTTTCGGACCAGCGTGTCGCCAGCATTGCCCCTGGCTGGTGTGCTGTCAGCGATTGTGCCTCGAGTCGCCTCCCGGACGGTGGGTAATGGACAACACTCGCGGTCTTGACGCGCGGCGTCCTGGCCGACAGTCTATAACCTAGTCATTCTAGAACGGGATGGTTATTACTGTGACCGACCGGATCAGCCTGGTTTTCGGCGCGCTCGCGGACCCCACCCGGCGTGCGATCCTGACCCGGCTGACCCGGGGGGATGCGACCGTCGCGGAACTCGCGCGGCCGTTCGAGGTGTCCCAACCGGCGATCTCCCGCCACCTCAAGGTGCTGGAGACGGCGGGTCTTATCTCGCGTACCCGGGTCGCCACCTCCCGGCTCAGCCACCTGCGGGCCGAGCCACTCCGCGAGGTGACCAGCTGGCTGGCCCGCTACCAGCGGTTCTGGGAAGAGAGCGACGAGCGGCTCGACGAGCTGCTCGCGACCCTGCAAGGCGAACACGCGGCCCCGCAAGGCGGACAGGCGGCACCGCAAGGCGAACACGCGCCACCGCAACGCGGACAGACCGACAGGGGCGAGCGCGCGAATGCGGCCCAACCGAAGGGAAACCACGATGGGTAAGATCGAGATCACCGCAGAGCCTGGTAGCTCCCACATTGTCATCACCCGGGAGTACGACGCACCCCGCGACCTGGTGTTCCGGCCCCACACCGACCTGGACCTGCTGGTCCGGTGGCGTGGCCCACGCGAAGGGGTGCCGGGGCGTGTTTGCCTCGAGGCGCTCACCCTGGAGGAGAGCGAGGGCCGCACGCATGTCCGTACGGTCACCAGCTTCCAATCCCCCGCCGACCGCGACGCGATGATCGCTTCCGGGATGGAGCACGGGGTGCGCGACTCGTACAAGCGCCTGTCCGAACTGCTCGTCGAGCTGCTCGGCGCCGAGCAGGCGGGAGCCCGGCGATGAGCAAGATCTACAGTGGTGCGAGCATGTCGCTCGACGGCTACATCTCCGGACCGGCGGAGACCGGGTTCGACAAGCTCTTCCGCTGGTACAACAACGGCGACACCACGATGCCGACCACGCACGCGGACCTGACGTTCCGGCTGTCCGAGGTGAGCGCCCA
>JAVHWE010000106.1:0-6228 GCA_032160285.1 Micromonosporaceae bacterium
GGCCCAGCAGCGCTTCGCCTCGTCGGTGTCGCCGACCGCGGCCGCCGCGTCACCGAGGTACAGCAGGGTCCGGCCGACCGGCCGGGAAGCGGCCCGACGCAGCCGCAGGCTCTCGGTCAGCAGCTCCTGGGCGCGCGCCGCCCGCACCCGCCGATCGCGGCCGCCAAATCCGGTGCCGGCGCGGGACCCCGCGGCGGCCGGCGGCGACGCACCCGGGTACGGCCCGGCCTCGGCTAACAGCACCGCGCCGGCGTTGAGCAGGGCGGCCGCGTGGCCGTGCCGGTCGTTCACCGCCGGGTGGCAGTCCAGCGCGGCGTGCCAGGCGTGTGCCGCGTCCAGCCGCTCGCCGAGCCACCACTGGGCCAGGGCTAGATTGGTCAGGGCGGCGGCGTACCCGCGCCGGTCACCGATGGTGTCGAACCTGTTCGCGGCCAGGATCAGATGGTGGCGACCCTGCGCCGGGTCGCCGCGGGCCAGGAAGGCCGCCCCGAGGCCGAGTTCGGTGAGCGCCTGGCCGGCCCGGTCGCGCGGCGAGCGCTGCCGGCGGGCGCGTTGCAGCTGGTCGAGCGCGCCGTCGACGTCATGCTGGTCGAGCAGGGCCAAGCCCAGATTTGTCCGCGACTGCGCCGCGCCGCGCCGGTGGCGCAGCGCGACCGCCCGGGTCAGTTCCACCGCCGCGCCGTGCGGGTCGCCCTGCCACCGGTGCACCGCGCCCAGTTCGTTGTGCGCCCAGCCGGCGACCGCCGGCCGGTCGTGCGCCAGCGGGCTCGCCCGGACGGCGCGGCACACCGCGGCCCAGTCCTCGAGCCGGCCGCGGGCGGCGTACCAGGTGCACAGCGCCACGGCCAGGCGCAGCCACCAGCGGGTCACCCGCAGCGGCGGGTCCGCCGGCAGCGCGCCGGCCGACCCCCAGTCTCCGCACGCCACGGTTCGCAGCAGGGCCTCGTGCCGGGCGAACCACGGCGAACCGGAGCCGCTCGCCGGCTCGTCGGTACCGCCCGACAGTGCCTCGGCGTGCCGTTCGGCCCGCCGGGCCAGGTGGCGGACCAGCCGGGCGCACGCCGCCACCTGCCGGCGGGGTGGCTCGGCGTGCACCAGGTGGATGCGCGCATAGTCGGCCAGTAGCGGGCGCAGCCGGTACCGGCCGTCGGGTGTGGCGATCACGAACGCGCCCGCCACCACCTCGTCGAGCAGCCGGTCGACCCGGGCCCGGCCGGCCCCGCACAGGGCCGCGATCGCGGTCCGGCTCAGCGGCTGCCGGACCAGCGCGAGCAGCCGGTACAGCCGCCGGCCACCGCCGCTGAGCGCCTGGTACGCCCGATCCCGGCCGGCCAGTAGGCGCACCGTCGCGTCGCCGCGGCCGGCCGAACCGGTCGGCACGGCCATCGCCTCGCGCAGCGCCACCAGCAGCTCGCGCGGTGACCAGCCGTGCCCGGCCAGCCGCCAGCCCAGCACCCGCACCGCGTGCGGCTGCCGGCCGGCCAGCTCCACCAACTCGCGTACCGCCGGATCGGTGCGAAGCTCGCGGCGCACCGACCCGGCGTCCCGCGCGGCGGCGGCGAACAGCTCCACCGCCTCGTCGGTGGGCGGCTCCGTCAACTGCCGGACCCGCACACCGTCCAGACCCGCCAGCGCGCCGGTGCCGGCCATCAACAGCCGGCACTGCGCCGCCGGTGGCAGCAGCGGCCGGACCTGGGCCGGTTCGGTGACGTTGTCGACGACCAGCAGCGCCTTGCGGTCACCCAGTTCGGCGCGCAGCAAAGCGGCGGCGGCGTCGAGGTCGCGGGTCGCGGCCAGGGTGGCGTCGTCGATGCCGACCTTGCGGCACAAGGCGTCGAGCACCTCCCGCGGGCGCAGCGGCCGGCCGGCCTGGCGCAGGTCGAGGTAGAGCTGGCCGTCCGGGTACCGGCTGCGCACGGCGTTGGCGGCCTGCACCACGCACGCCGAGGTACCGACGGCGCGCCGGCCGATCAGCGCCACCGCGTGCTCGGCGCGGACCGCGTCCGCGATCCAGTCCACTGTGGTCCGCCGGCCGATGAAACCCGACGTGTACGGCAGGTCCGTGGGTACGCCGGCCGGCTGGACCGGTACCGGCGGCGGCGGTTCGGCGCCGCGGTCGGCCCCGCGCGCCCGGTGGCTACGCACCTCCAACGCGGCGAGCACGCCGGCGGTGGCCACCGCAACCGAACCGGTGACCCAGGTGACCGTCCCGAAATTGCGGTTGACCAGGTCGGTCAGGATGTTGCTGGCGATCCCGCCGGCCACCGAACCGAGCGCGATCGACGCGGTCAGCGCCCACTGCCACGGCTGCGGCCGGGTCGGTTGGTCGCGTCGGACCGGTCGACGCGGCGGCCGCGGTTGGCGCGCCCGCATCGGCAGGTGGGGCCTCACCGGACCGCCCCGGACACCAGGCCGGCGATCACCCGGCGGCTCGCCACCGCGATCAGCACCAGCGGCGGTATCGACACCAGCACCGCGAACGCGGCCAGGCCGCCGCTGTTGCTGGCGAACTGGCGGGTCTGGCCGAACAGCAGCAGCCCGACCGGAGTGGCGTCACCGCCGAACAGCAGACCCACCACGAAGTCGTTCCAGACCTGGATGAACTCGAGGGCGGCGACCGCGACGATCGCCGGCCCGGCCGCCGGCAATATCCGCCACAGCACCCCCCACTCCCGGCGGCCGGCCAGGCGGGCGTGGCGGATCCGCCCGGCCGGCACGTCGGCGAGCGCGTTCCGCAGCACCAGTACCGCGAACGGCACCCCGAGCGCGACGTGCACCAGCCCGAGCCCAACGCTGGTACCGGCCAACCCGAGCAGCCGCAGGACCTCGTTGACCGGGCCGGCCACAATCTGCACCGGTACCGCCGACGCGGCGAGCAGGAGCACCCCGGCGGCGGCCGTGCCCGGCGGTCGCAGCCGGGCCAACGCGTACGCGGCCGGCACCGCGAGCACCACCACCGTTGCGGTCACGGCGACCGCGAGCACCCCGGTGAACCCCAGCGAGCGGGCCAGCTCCCGGTCGTCGAGCAGCGCCGCGTACGAGGCGAGCCGCAGCGGCGCCGTCCACCAGCCCCGGGTCGCGGCGTCCCGCGGCGCGTGTACGGACGTCGCCACCAGGCTCAACACGGGTACCACCCAGATCAGCCCGGTGCCGAGCAGCAGCGCCCGCCGTGCCGGTCGCGACGTCACGGCGGCCGGCGGTGCGGCGGCCGGCGGACCACCGGATTGTGGTGTGGCTGGTCCGGTGTGGACAGGCCGGGCCGGGGCCGTCGGGGGCCAGGCCTGGCGGCTGCCCAGGGCGGCACCGATCACGCCGATCCCGAGCGCGCCGAGCCACAGCACGTTGAGCGCGGCAGCCGGTCCGGTCGTGACGGTGCCCGACGTCTGCCACACCCGTACCGCGAGGTTGGCCGCGTCGTCCAGGCTCGACCCGGGCGCCATCACCAGGATCAGGTCGAACGCGCGTGCCGTGCCGAGCGCGACCAGCGCGAACACGATCGCCGCGGTACGCCGCAGCAGCGGTCGCCACAGCGCGTCGCGGAACACGTCCAGCCGGCTTCCGCCACTGGCCCGTACCGCGTCGGCGAGGTCGGTGGGCAAGGCGTCCAGCGCGGCCCGGAACACCACCACCGGCAGTCCGATCCAGGCCCACACGAACGCCGACATCGCCGCCACCGTGATCAGCCCGGGGCCGAGCCAGGCCGGGACGTCGCCGGCCGGTACGCCGAACAGGCCGGCGACGGCGCTCAACCCCCGGGTACCGACGCCGCGTCCGGGGTCGGGATCGTAGAAGAGCCGGAACATCACTCCGGTCGCCACCAGCGGCAACGCGATCGGGGCCAGCTGCAGGGTGGTCGCCGTCCGCCCGACCGACCGGCGGGAGGCGGCCGCCAGCAGGTACCCGAGTGTGATCACCACGACCGGGATCGCCAACGCCCACAGCGCGGTCCGGCCGATCACCTGCCCGGCGCCCTCCGCGGCGAGCGCGGTCCGGAAATGGGCCAGCCCGACGTAGCGCCCGCCGGGGCCGCTGACGCTGGCCTGTACGGTCCGGGCCACCGGCCACAGCAGGACGCCGCCGAGCAGCAGGGCCAGCGGTGTCAACAGCAGCGAGGCGAATCCACCGCTCGGGTACGCGCGACTGCGCCGGCCCGGCCCGACATCGTCGATGACCACGACCTCGCCGAGCAGCCGCTGCCCGGGTGGCGCGGCGTGGTCGGCCGTCACGGGCGGCCCTCGCGTCGGGACTGGGCCGCGGCGCGCACCAGGTGCCGACAGGTCCGGACAACCGCATCGTCCACAGTGGTCCCGGGCGAGGTGACGGTGGCGAAAAAGTCCTGCAGGATCTTCCAGATGCCCAACCCGTCCGGCCCGCCCATCGAGCCGCGCAACTGGTCGGACAGGTCGAACCGCAGCGTACCGGTGGCCGCCCGCAACTCGCCGGCCAGCACGGCGGTCAGCCCGTCGCCGTACGCGTCCGCCGGGATCGTCAGGTTCGGCGAAAGGTAGCCGCCGGTGCCGATCCAGGAGCGGAACGGCTCCGGCCCGGTGAGCCAGTCGACCAGCTCCTGGCCGGCCGTCGAAGCGCCCAGCACGACCGCCGCGTCGCCGGCCACCAGCAGCGGCTGGACGCCGGCCACGGCCGGAAACCGGGCCGTCGCCAGCGGCGCCGTACCGGCACGCCGGAAATCCTCGGCGACCGAGGCGACGAAATCTCCCTCCAGTACCATCGCGGCCCGGCGTTCCGCGACCACCTGGACCACTGATTCGTCCTGCTGGGTGAGGAGCGCCCGGCCGGCTCCGTCGGCGAAGGCGCCGGGCACCCCCCAGACGACGGCCAGCCGGGTCAACGCCGTCCGGACCGCGCCGGTATCCCAGCGCACGGTGCCATCGACCAGCCCCGTGTACTCGGCCCGGGTCGCCGCTGCCGCGAGCAGGTTCTCCAGCCAGTCGGTGAGGACCCAGCCGTCGGCCGCGCCGATCGCCAACGGCGCGGGGTGACCCCGTGCGGCGAGGCGGCGTACCACCGCGGTGAACTCGTCCCAGGTCGCGGGCGCAGGGCCTTCCAGCAGGTCCGGCGCGTACCACAGCAACGACTTGTGCGCGGCCTTCACCCAGGCGCCGAACTGCACCCCGTCGACCGTCAGCAGGTCGTTCCACGGCGCGGCGAACCGGGCGGCAACGGTGGGCGCTGTCGGTGCCAGCCAGTCCCGGCGGGCGTAGTCCGTGATCAGGCCGATCTGCGGCATGATCGCCACGTCCGGCTGGCTGGCGGTGCGGAACCGGACGCTGAGGAAGGCGTCGATGTCATTGCGGGCGCTGACCACGTCGACCTGTCCGGGGTAGCGCCGGACCACCTCCCGGAACCGGGCCAGCTCGGTGCCGCTCCACACCACCGCGACCTGTACCGCGCGCCGGGCCGGGCGGCAGCCGCCGGTCAGGCCAGCCGTCGCCGCGGCGAGCGCGGCGCCGAGCAGTGCGCGGCGGCCGGTGGTCGGGGTGGTCGGCACGGTCACGGGTCACACCACCGCGTGGATCAGCCGGTCCGGGGCGGTGTCGTCGACCGCGGCGGTGGTTTCGGTGAAGACGACGGTGGCCGGTCCGGCCGTCGCCGCTGATCCGACGCGGGCCAGCAGCGGGCGCAGCGGACCGGTGGCGGTCGGGTCGGGTCGCTCCATGATCAGGACCTCCGGCAGCGACACCACCGCCCGGGCCAGCGCCGCGCGCATCCGCTGCTGCGCGGTGATCTCGTGTGGCCGTTGGTCGAGTACCGGACCCAGTTCGAGCTGGTGGATCAGCGCCGCCTCCCAGCCGCGGATGATCTCGTGTACCGATTCCCGTCGCCAGAGGAGGTACTCGATGTTCTGGCGCACCGTGAGGTGGGGCAGCAGCGCGCCGCCGGCCGGTAGGTAGCCGAGCTGGCGCGACCCCGGTGGCAGGTCGGTGACATCGCGCGGGCCGACCATCACGCGTCCCGAGACGGGCTTCGCCAACCCCACCACGGTACGGGCCAGAGCAGTCGCGTCGGCGGCGGCCGCCACCACCACCACGGTGAGGCTGGCGGCCGCCCCGTCAGGGAGCGGGCTCAGCGACACCCGGACGCGACCACCGCGAGCCGCCACCGCCGCCACGAGCTCGCGCAATTCGAGGATCGTCGGCACCTCCATCGCCCAACGTCGACGCTCGGTGACGACAGCCTATCGATGCGCATCCACCGGCGCGGCCCCGT
>JAVHWE010000107.1:0-6967 GCA_032160285.1 Micromonosporaceae bacterium
ATCGGCGGGTGCGGGCGACGCGCGCCCGGGAGCTGCTGACCGAGAGCCTGCGGCTGCGTCGGGCCGCTTCCCGGCCGGTCGGCCGGACCCTGCTGTACCTCGGTGACGCGGCGGCCGCGGTCGGCGATACCGACGAGGCGAAGCGCTGCTGGGCCGCCGCGGCCGAGGCGTGCGCGGCCGAATCCGACACCGACGGTACGGCCGCCGTAGCCGCGCGTGTGGTCGGGCCGGCCGGAGGCTGAGCCGGCACAGATCCGCCGGGCCCGATTCGTCGATTCGGCCGCCGGGTCGGCTACGTTATCGATACCCAGCTATCGATAAGATCCGGAGACGCCAGATGGCCATGTCGCGACGCAAGGTCCTCGGAGTGGCGGGGGCGGTCGCGGCCGGTGCCATTGTGCTGCCCCGCCTGTCGGCGGCGGCGGTCACCCCGCGCGCAAGAACGTCGGCGGCGGTCGACCCGCGTACAGGAACGTCGGCGGCGGTCGACCCGGGCGGCCGATTGTCGGCGGCGGTCGCCCCGCGTGCCACTGCCGGGCGGGTCTATGTGGGGACGTACACCTCCGAGGGTGGTGGCGGGATCGGCGTGGCCACGGCCGACCCGGCCACCGGAGCGCTCGTCGGCATCCGCTACGTCACCGGCGTCCAGGACCCGTCGTGGCTGGCGGTGTCGCCCGACGCGCGCACGTTGTTCGCGGTCAGCGAATTGCCGGGTGGCCTGGTGAACGCGCTCAGCCTCGACGCGGCGGGGCAGCCGACGCTGCTCGCCGCCCGCCCGACCGGCGCGGGGCCGGCGCACCTGGCCGTGCACCCCGGCGGAAAGTTCCTCTTCTCGTCGCTGTACGGAGCCGGCAGCGTCGTCGTGCACCCGGTCGCCGCCGACGGCACCGTCGGCGCGGCCACCGACACCCGGCACGACACGCCCGACCCCGGGCAGCCGCAGCCGCACGCCCATCAGGTCGTCGTCGACCCGACCGGCCGTTGGATCCTCACCGTCGACCTGGGTCTGGACTCCGTCTACGGGTACGAACTGGACACCGGCACCGGGCGGTTGAGCCCGCTGAGCCGGGTCCGGTTCGCCACCGGCGCCGGGCCGCGGCACCTGGTGTTCCACCCCGACGGCCAACATGTGTACGTGGCCGACGAGCTGAACTCGACGGTCACCGTGTGCGGGTGGCAGGCCGGTACGCTGACCCCCGGTACCGTGCTGTCCACGCGGCTCACGGCGTCGCCGGTGGCGAACTTCCCCGGGGAGATCGCGGTGTCGGGCGACGGGCGCTTCGTGTACGTGTCCAACCGCGGTGACAACACCGTCGCGGTCTTCTCGGCCAGCGCCGACGGCAGCCGGCTGACCCTGCTGGCCACGCCGTCCTGCGGCGGCGACTGGCCCCGGCACCTGGCGATCGATCCGACCGGACGGTGGCTGTACGTGGCGAACCAGCGCTCCGGCGACGTGGTCTGGTTCGAGCTCAGCGCCGCCACCGGGCTGCCGCTTCGCCAGGCCGGCCGGCTGGCCGTGCCGGGCGCCGCACAGGTGCTGTTGACCTGAGAAGCCAACCCCTAGAAAGTCTACTGTATCTATAGGTATAGTCAGACATTCGCGGTGGGGAGGGGGTCTCCGGGTGAACCACGACGATCTGGTGGACGAGGGCCGGTACGACCGGCTGCGGATGGCTCAGTGGCTGGCCGGTCGGGCCCGCGGCGACGGACTGTCGCGGCGCACCCTGCTGCGACTGTCGGCCGGGGCGGCGCTGGCCGGCGTACCGGGCCTGGGCGGGCCACCGGGCCTGGGCGGGCGACCGGGCCTGGGCGGCCCACGAACCCGAACAGTGGGTCCCGACGCGCCACCCGCCCGGACGGCGGCGACGGTCGCGCCGGCCGTCGACCCGCCGCCGATCGTCAAGCCGCTGCCGCCGGAACTGTTCGAGGTGTTCGGCACCAACGCGGAGATGCGCTGGGAGGCCATGCGCGACCAGGGGTACCTGGTGCCGATCGACCGCTTCTTCGTCCGCAACCACACCCGTACCCCGCGGCTCGACGTCGACAGCTGGCGGCTGAACGTGTTCGGTAGCGGACTGCGCGGCGCACCGACGGCGGCGAATCCGGTCCGGTTCACCTACCGCGAACTGCGTGCGCTGCCGTCGACGACGGTGACCGCGTTCGTCGAGTGCGCGGGCAATGGGCGGAGCTTCTACACCACCCAGCAGAACCAGGTCGTGTCCGGTACCGCTTGGAAGCTCGGCGCGGTGGGGGTGGCCCGGTGGCGCGGTGTCCGCCTGTCGACGGTGCTGCGCCACGCCGGCATCACGGCGGCGGCCGTGGACGTGATGCCGCAGGGGCTCGACCCGAACTTCGTCAGCGGCGGGGTGGACCTCGGCCCGGTACGCCGGCCGCTGTCGGTGGCGAAGGCGCTCCGGGACGTGCTGATCGCGTACGAGATGAACGGTGAACCGCTACCGCCCGACCACGGCTTCCCGGTACGCCTGGTCGTGCCGTCCTGGATCGGCATCGCCTCGATCAAATGGCTCGGCCAGATCGAGGTGTCCGACGAGCCGCTGTTCTCTCCGTGGAACACCCAATTCTACCGGCTGTTCGGCCCCGACCAGCCGGTAGAGGGCACCATCATCGACCGCCAGGTGACGAAGAGCGCGTTCGAACTGGCCCGCGGCGCCGAGCTGCCGGCCGGGCAGACCACCGTCCTACGGGGACGATCCTGGTCGGGTCACGGCCCGATCCGCCGCGTCGAGGTGAGTACCGACGCCGGCGTGAGCTGGCGACCGGCCCACCGGTTCGGCCCCGACCCCGCACCCGCCTGGCAGCGCTGGGAACTGCGGTGGCACCCGACCGCGACCGGGCCGTACACGCTGCTGGCCCGCGCCACCGACGCGGCCGGCGTCACCCAGCCGGACATCGCGCCATTCAACACCCTTGGGTACCTGTTCGGCGGGGTGGTGCGCCACCCGGTCTCGGTGATCTGAACGCGGGAGAGTCCTCAGCTCGTGAACTGGCGGACGTACCACTTCTGCCAGGGCGTCTCGACCGCCTTCGGATGGTAGTGCCGGCGCACGAAGGCGACGGCTTCGCCGGCCGGCACCCCGTCGATGACGGCGAGGCAGGCCAGCGCCGTGCCGGTCCTTCCCCGGCCACCGCCGCACGCCACCTCGACGCGTTCGGTGGCGGCGCGATGCCAGGCGTCGCGCAGAACGGCCCGCGCCCGGTCGGGGTCGCTGGGCAGCCGGAAGTCGGGCCAACGCAGCCACCGGCTCTCCCAGGCGACCGGCGGCGGCTCGGTACCGAGCAGGTGGACCGCGAACGTCGGCGGCAGGCCCGGTGGCGTCGGCCGTCGCAGCCCACGACCGCGGACCAGGCGTCCGGACGGCAGGCGCAGCACCCCGTCGGCGGCGGGGTCCCAGCCATCGGTCATCGGCCGACGATACCGGTGTGGAGGTCGAGCGCGTGCCGGACAGCGGTCGGGTCGGTGTCGTCGTCGGCCCACGCCACGTACCCGTCCGGGCGTACGAGGACGGTCGTGCGTGACCGCCGGGCCGCGGCCACGACCGCCACCGCTGGCGGCACACCGATGTCCACAGTGGCCGGTGTGACGAGGAGGAACCGGCCATCGCGCAGGGCCTCGTACAGCCGCCCGCCGCCGGCCAGCGGTACGTCCGCGGCACGCCTGCCGACCAGACCGTGCGCGCCGCGCGGGCGCGGATAGGCGATCGCGATACCGGAGACCGAGCCGGCGATCCGGCGGTTGACCGGCGGCAACCCCACCACCACCGACGCCACCGCGCGGGCCGCCGGGAGCAGTCGCGGGCCGAGCATCGCCAGCCGGAGCAGGCCCCCGCTGGTGCGCAGGACCATCCGACCGACCGGGTGCCGCTCGTCGTGGTATGTGTCAAGCAGCCCGGCCGGCGCCCGGCCGTGGACGGTGGCGGCCAGTTTCCAGCCGAGGTTGGCCGCGTCCTGCAGGCCGGTGTTCATGCCCTGCCCGCCGGCCGGCGAGTGGACGTGCGCGGCGTCACCGGCCAGCAGGACCCGGCCGACCCGGTAACGCGGAACCTGACGCTCGTCGCTGTGGAACCGCGACAGCCACCGGGCGTCGTGCATGCCGTGGTCGGTACCGAACACCCGCCGGAGCACGGTCCGGACATCGTCGAGGCTCAGGGGCGCGTCGTCGGGGAGCTGGGTGCGCCGGTCCCAGGCGATGACCCGGTACCAGCCGTCGCCGAACGGCACGAGGAACCCGAACGCGTCGCCGGCCGCGTTGAGCGTCAGTACGTCGGTGGGCTCGTCGGCCAGCCGGACATCGCCCAGCATCACCGACCGGACCGCCGACCGACCGGGAAATGGCAGGCCCAACGCGGCGCGGACGGCACTGCCGACCCCGTCGGTACCGACCACGTAGGACGCGCGCCGCGACCGGGTCGACCCGTCCGCGCCGAGGATCCGCACGTCGACCCCGTCGGCGTCCTGGGTGAGCCCCACCACCTGGGCACCCCGGACGATCTCCACCCCCAGCTTGTGCACCCGCTGCGTCAGTACCCGTTCGGTCTGGTACTGGGGTGTGATCAGCGCGTACGGGAACCGGCTCGGCAAGCGGCCGAGGTCGACGCTGACCCGGCCGAGCAGGCGGATCGAGCGGACCCGCCGGCCGGTCGTGATCAGCTCGTCGGCGAGCCCACGCGAATCGAGGACCTCCAACGTACGGGCGTGTACCGCGAACGCCCGGGTCAGATTGGATTCCCGGTCGCGCCGCTCCAGCACACCGACACCGACACCGGCGGCGGCCAGGTCGCCGGCGAGCAGCAGACCGGTCGGCCCGGCGCCGACGATCAGTACCTCCGGATCGGGTTGCATTGTGGCTCCTCAATGCCCACCGGATTGTCCACCGCGTGTCCACAACCGTAGGCGCGGCCGTCCATCCTTGTCAACGCTTGTTGGCCTACGCCTGTTGACCCACCCGGCGCGCACCAGTGGGGAGAAAATGGGCGATCGCCCCCATCGTGATGGTTGGCGGGTACCGAAGGCGATTGTCGCATTCCACTGCGCGCGGGGATGGGACTGGGCGAGGCTTACCCGGACAAACCCGAGCCATGAGGAGCGACGATGTCGGCCGCATACCCGCCGACCACCCCGCGTCGCCACCGCGCGACGGGTGTGGCGGCGCGCCGCACCCAACTGCCCGACGCCAGCCGTCACCACTGGTGGCTCGCCCTGCCGATCGTCGCGCCGCTGATGACGCCGCTGTTCAACCGGGTGGATCCACGGGCCTTCGGAATCCCGTTCTTCTACTGGTCCCAGCTCGGCCTCGCCGCCCTGTCCACGCTCGTAATCAGCGCGGTTCATCTGGCGAGGAGGCGGCGCTAGGTGCAGCGGTTCGCCGATCATCACGTCCAGTTCGGGATCTTCGCCGGCATTTTCGTGCTGGTGACCGTGCTGGGATTCGTCGCGTCCCGGTGGCGGCGCCCGGTCACCATCCACACCCTCGAAGAGTGGGGCCTCGGCGGCCGGGCCTTCGGCAACTGGGTCACCTGGTTCCTGCTCAGCGGCGACGTCTACACCGCGTACACCTTCGTGGCCGTACCGACCCTGGTGTACGGGATCGGCGCCGGCGGCTTCTTCGCGGTGCCCTTCCTGGTGATCGTGTACCCGATGCTGTACGTCCTGCTGCCCCGGTTCTGGTCGATCGCGCACGTACACGGCTTCGTCACCCCGGCCGAGTTCGTCCGGGCCCGGTATGGGTCGAAACTGCTCGGGCTGCTGGTGGCCATCAGCGGCATCCTGGCCACGATGCCGTACATCGCCCTGCAGCTCATCGGCATGGAGGCGGTGTGCAAGGTGATGGGGCTGCCGGGCAACCTCCCGCTGGTCGTGGCCTTCGGGGTGCTCGCCGTCTACACGCTCGTCTCCGGGCTGCGCGCCCCGGCGCTGATCTCGATCGTCAAGGACGCCCTGGTCCTGTGGACGGTCATCGCCGCCGTCCTGCTCGTGGCGACCACCTCGGGCGGCTGGGGGACGCTGTTCGGATCCGCGACGGCGAAATTCGCCGCGACCGCGAGCCACGGCGACGGCGTCGTCCTCGCCCCCAGCGGCCAGGTCAACTACATCACCCTGGCGCTCGGCTCGGCGCTGGCGCTCTTCCTGTACCCGCACACGCTCACCGGGGCGCTGGCCGCCCGCAACCGCGACACCGTCCGGCGCAGCCTCGCCGCGCTCCCGGTGTACACGCTGATGCTGGGCGTGCTGGCGCTGCTCGGCTTCGTGGCCATCGCGCAGGGCATCCAGCCGATCGACGGCGACCGCAACACGATCGTGCCGCTGCTGTTCGACACCGCGTTCCCAAAGTGGTCGGCCGGCCTCGCGTTCGCGGCGATCGGCGTCGGCGCGATGGTACCGGCCGCGATCATGTCGATCGGGGCGGCGAACCTGTTCACCCGCGACATCTACCGGGTCTACTTCCGACCGGACGCCACCCCGGCCCAGGAGACCCGGGTCAGCAAGATCGCCTCGCTGACCGTGAAACTCGGTGCGCTCATGGTGATCTCGCTGCTGAACACCCAGTTCGCCATCGACCTCCAGCTCATCGGCGGCGTGATCATCCTCCAGACGCTGCCGGCGTTGGCGCTGGGCCTGCTCAGCGGCTGGGCCCACCGCTGGGCACTGGCCGCGGGCGTGCTCGCCGGTCTCGGTACCGGGCTGACGCTGCTGTACCAGATACCGCAGCTCGGCGGCGCGGACGGGCGGACCGTCCTGCGTGGACACTTCGGCGGTTCGGCCTGGCCGCTGGCGCACCTCGGGCTCGACACCACCGCCTCGGTGTACGTCGGGATCGTGGCGCTGGGCGTCAACCTGGCCGTGGTCGGAGTCGCGACGCCACTGCTGCACGGGGTCGGTGCGCCCGCCGGGATCGATTCCACCCGGGCCGACCACTACGTCGCCGACGAGGGCGACGAGACGGTCGGAC
>JAVHWE010000136.1:0-18919 GCA_032160285.1 Micromonosporaceae bacterium
GCCGCCCTGCTACGCCGCCCGACGTTTGAGCTTGCGACGCTCACGTTCGGAAAGCCCACCCCAGATCCCGAACCGCTCGTCCTTGCCGAGCGCGAACTCAAGGCAGTCCGCCTTCACCTCGCACCGCGAGCAGATGCGCTTGGCCTCGCGGGTCGAGCCCCCCTTCTCGGGAAAGAAAGCCTCCGGATCGGTCTGTGAGCACAGAGCGCGCTCTTGCCACTCCGGTGCGTTACCTAACAGGTCGGCCACCATGCCTTGGCCGTCCATCAGCGTGCCTCCTTCTTGCGCGCGCCGGACAAGCCGGCGCAACCCCCACGCGGAAGGCGAATTCCTCTACCCCGAAAGACGCGTTCCGATTTGCGCGAAAAACGACGCTTCACAGCGCCCCAGTCGAACATCCCCGGTGAAATTACACGCGTGTAATGCTCGCGCCGTCAAGCGGAACCTGATAAATAGGCCCGTCCCGACGAGACACCGGAGGACGCTCGACCCCGCCCGATTCAGCCGATCTCGACCCGGGCGGTTCCCGCGATGCCATACGGTTACCGACCGAACCGTCCGGTAGGTAACGGTGCCTCCGGCGTGGCGTCCGGCGTGTCGTTGAAATGTGTGCTTAGAGCGCGTAGGTGGTGGTGCGCTGACGGGCCGGGCGGCCGGCGGCCGCGGCGATCTGACGCAGCTGCTCGACGGTACGGGCGGAGCCGTGCTCACTGCCGGCCATGCGGGAGATGGTCTCCTCCATCAGGGTGCCGCCCAGGTCGTTCGCGCCGCCCCGGAGCAGCGCGACGGTATTCTCGTCGCCGAGTTTGACCCAGGAGCACTGGATGTTGGCGATCCGGCCGTGCAGCAGGATCCGGGCCATCGCGTGGACGGCCCGGTTGTCGCGGGCGGTCGGGCCGGGTCGGGCGATGCCGGCCAGGTAGATCGGCGCGTTGTGGTGCACGAACGGCAGCCCGACGAACTCGGTGAAGCCACCGGTACGGTCCTGCAGGGCGGCCAGGGTACGAAGGTGGCCGAGCCAGTGCCGGGGATGGTCGACGTGCCCGTACATCATCGTGGAGCTGGACCGGATGCCCAGCTCGTGCGCGGTGGCGACGACGTCGACCCAGGTCGCCGCCGGCAGCTTGCCCTTGGTCAGCACCCAGCGGACGTCGTCGTCGAGGATCTCCGCCGCGGTACCGGGGATGGTGTCCAGACCGGCCGACCTGAGCTCGATGAGCCAGTCCCGTACCGTCGCGCCGGCCTTCGAGGCCGCGGTGACGATCTCCATCGGGCTGTACGCGTGGACATGCATCCCGGGTACCCGCTGCTTGATGGCGCGCACCAGCTCCGGGTAGATCGAGACCGGCAGCTTCGGGTCGATGCCGCCCTGCATGCACACCTCGGTCGCGCCGAGCCGCCACGCCTCCTCGGCCCGGTCGGCGACCTGCCCCACCGAGAGCCGGTACGCGTCGGCGTCCCGCTCGCGCTGTGCGAACGCGCAGAACCGGCAGCCCACGTAGCAGACGTTCGAAAAGTTGATGTTGCGGTTGACGACGTAGGTCACGTCCTCGCCGACCGCGTCGCGGCGCAGGTCGTCCGCGATGCCGGCGAGCCGGTCGAGCGCCGGCCCGGACGCGCGGAACAGCGCCATCGCCAGCGCCTCGCGCTCGGGGTCCAGCAGCGCAGCCGGGTCGCCGGCGGCCAGCACGAGGCCGGCGGTGACCTCACGATCGGTACCGGCTGATGGGCCCGCCACCGGCTGGGCCGGCACGTGGCTGGCCACCTCGGCCCAGTCGCCGTACACCGAGTCGAAGTCGCCCCGCCGGTCGGCGCTGCGGCCGACGGTGTCGATGGTGACGGACAGGTCTGTCCGCCCGGCGCCGCGGCCGGACCCGTCGGCGGCGAATGCCCCGTCGCCGGCCCCGCCGTCGCCGAATCCGCCGTCCGGCTCCTGCCAGGCCCGGCCGACCGGCCGTACCCCCTCGTCGGCCAGGCCGGTGGCCGGGTCGGCCAGGGCCGCCACGTGGCCGGCGATGCGCGGGTCGAGCCACGCCTCCGGGCGCTGGACGTAGGGCGGGTACACGGTCAGCCGCTCGCGCAGCGTGAAACCGGCCGCGGCCGACCGGGCGGCCAGCTCGTCGATCTGCGGCCATCCCCGTTCCGGATTGACATGATCGGGGGTGAGCGGCGAGACACCGCCCCAATCGTCGATCCCGGCCCGCAGCAGCAGCTCGTACTCGCCGTCGATGAGGTTGGGCGGCGCCTGGATGCGGGCCTTCGGGCCGAGGATCAGCCGGGCCACCGCGACCGTGGCGGCGAGATCCCGTAGCTCCGCGTCGGGCATACCGCGCATCGCGGTGTCCGGCTTGGCCCGGAAGTTCTGCACGATCACTTCCTGGATGTGCCCGTACTCGCGGGCCAGCCGACGGATCGCGAACAGCGAATCCACGCGCTCGGCAACGGTCTCGCCGATACCGATCAGAATACCGGTGGTGAACGGCACGCCGACCCGACCGGCGTCTTCGAGTACCCGCAGCCGGACCGCCGGCTCCTTGTCCGGCGAGCCGTAGTGCGGGCCCTTCTCGTTGCTCCACAACCGGGTGGCGGTGGTTTCCAGCATCATGCCCATGCTCGGCGCCACCGGCCGCAGCCGCTGCAACTCCGCCCACGACAGCACGCCCGGGTTGAGGTGTGGCAGCAGCCCGGTCTCCTCCAGTACCGCGACGGCGCAGGCGCGCAGGTAGTCCAGTGTGGACTCGTAGCCGCGGGCGTCGAGCCACTCCTTCGCCTGCGGCCACCGGGTCTCCGGCCGGTCGCCGAGGGTGAAAAGGGCCTCCTTGCACCCGAGCGCCGCACCCTGGCGGGCGATGGCGACCACCTGGTCGCGATCCAGGTACGGCGCGTCGACCCGGTGCGGCACCGTCACGAATGTGCAGTAGTGGCACCGGTCCCGGCAGAGCCGGGTCAGCGGGATGAAAACCTTCCTCGAGTACGTGACAACGCCCGGGCGGCCGGCGTCGGCCAGCCCGGCGTCGCGCACCCCGCCCGCCACGGCGAGGAGCTGGTCGAAGGGCCCCTCGCGGGCTTCGAGCAGAACAGCGGCCTCGGTCTCGTCCAGCGCCCGACCGTCGGCCGCCCGGCGCAGCGCACGCCGGAGCGCGTTGTCGACGGGTCCCGCCCGGTGATCGCTACCAGTACTCACGCGAGCAACACTAGGCGGTGCCGGCATCGCGGCACGCGGACGGTGCTCAGGGCCGCTGGCGATGTCTGGTGGGCGGCCCCGACGGCTCATCCGGCCCATCCGGCCCATCCGGCCCATCCGACCGGTCCGGCCCGGATGGATCCGGCTCGGAGGCCTCCCGCCCGGACACCTCCGGCTCGGCCGTCGAGGTCACGGGAAGCACCGGCCCGGAGCCCGGCACCTCGGACGTCGGCGTCTCGGACGTCGGCACCTCGGACGTCGGCGTCTCGGACGTCGGCGTCTCGGACGTCCGCGCATCAGACGCCAGCGCATCAGACGCCGAACCCGCAGACGTTGCGAACGCAGACGTCGGGGCATCGGACATCGGCATGCCGGACCCCGGCGCCCCAGCCGTCGGGGTGACCGGCTCGGCGGTCGCCGGCGTGGTGTACGGGGCGTACGGCGAAGTCGCGTCGGCCGGTGGCGCTGAGGTCGGTGTCGGTGTCGGTGCTTGCGCCGGGTACGGATTCTGCGCCGGGGTCGGGTACTGCGGCCGGTAGCCGCCAGACTGCTGCTGCTGCGGGTAGCCGCCGGGCTGCTGCTGCGGGTACCCGCCATAGGTGGGGTAGGCACCGCTGGGGCCGGCCCAGGTCGGCGGCTGCTGACCGTACCCCGGCTGCTGCTGACCGTACCCCGGCTGCTGACCGTATCCGGGCTGCTGACCGTACCCCGGCTGCGCATACCCCGGCTGGGGGTACCCCGGCTGCGGGTACCCGCCCTGCTGGTACCCGGGCGGTGGGTAACCGGTCTGGGCGTAACCGGTCTGGCCGTACCCGGGCTGGGAATTTCCGCGCCCGGGGTAACCCGGGTGCGGATATCCACCCGGGTAGCCGGCGTGCCGGGAAGATCTCACCGCATACCGGTCGGCGAAGACACGGTAGACGGCGAGTGCCGCCACGCCGAGCAGGACCAGCCATCCGCCCCGGATCAGAAACGTCTCCAGGGTACGGCGGGCGGAGCTGATCCCGGTGGACGTGCCACCGACGCTCAGCCCATGCAGGAAGCCGACCAGTAGGCACAGCACGCCGAAAACGGCGGACACCCCGTATTCGATCAGCGCACCGATGGTGATCAGCCTGGCCTGCGGCACAACGGGCCTGAGGTGGGTGGCGAGCAGCACCGCGAGCAGCGGGAAAGCGATGGCGATGAGTCCGACGAAGTCGCCGAACCCGACGTCGACCCGGTTCAGGAAGTTGGTCGACCAGTTCTCGAAGATCACGAACTGGTCGAAAATCGCGAACAGCAGGATCAACCCGTTGACGGCGAGGAGGGCGAACGCCGCCGGCTGCCGCAGCGGCGCGGTGAGATCGTTTGCCGTGCGCGCCGCCGCCGGGTCGGCCTCGACCGGCCGCGGCGCTCCGGCGGTCTGACCGGGCGGCGCGGAGGCTGGGGTATCGCTCGGCTGGCTGGTCACGGCTGCCTCCAAAAACACGGTATCGGCGGCTCGCGGTCGCCACGTCCGCGGCGGCCGGGTAGCCCGACCGAAGCCTAGCCGCTCATGGTCAAGCCGAGGAGACCCCGGCGGGCGCCCGCACGGCGGTGAGCGAGGATGGCAGGCATGCGGATAGTGGTACTGACCGGCGGCATCGGCGGGGCGAAGTTCCTGACCGGGGTACGCGCGGTGGCACGGGAAACCGGGGCCACGGTGACGGCCGTGATCAATGTCGGCGATGACGTGACCCTCCACGGCCTGCGCATCTGTCCCGACCTGGACAGCGTCATGTACACCCTGGGCGGGGGCGCCGACGCGGCGCGCGGCTGGGGGCGCCAGGACGAGACCTGGACGGTGAAGTCCGAACTCGCCGCGTACGGATCGGAGCCGGCCTGGTTCGGCCTCGGCGACCGCGACGTTGCGACGCACCTCGTGCGGACCCGGATGCTCGACGCGGGGTACCCGCTGTCCGCCGTGACCGAGGCGTTGTGCGTGCGCTGGCAGCCCGGGGTGCGCCTGCTCCCGGCCACCGACGACAGGGTCGAGACGCACGTCGTGGTCGACGACACCGCGATGCACTTCCAGGAGTGGTGGGTGCGGCACCGCGCGGCGTTGCCGGCGAAGCGGTTCGTCTTCGTGGGCGCCGAGGAGAGCAAGCCGGCGGCCGGCGTGCTGGACGCGCTGGCGGCGGCCGACGTGATCCTGGTGGCACCGAGCAACCCGGTCGTCAGCATCGCCCCGATCCTGGCCGTCGGCGGCCTGCGGGAGGCGCTGACCGCGCCGGTCGTGGGCGTCTCGCCGATCATCGGCGGCGCTCCGGTACGAGGCATGGCGGACACCTGTCTGGCCACGGTCGGGGTGGAGTGCTCGGCCGCCGGGGTCGGCGGGCTGTACGGGGCGCGCGGCGCCGGCGGGCTGCTCGACGGTTGGCTGGTCGACAGCGCCGACGCGGCGGTACAGATTGCCGGTGTGACCGTCCACGCGCGGGACCTGTGGATGCGTGACGAGGCGTCCACGGCCGCGATCGCCCGGGCCGCGTTGGCGGTCGCCGGTGCTTGAGATCCGCCCGGTCGTTGGCATCGGTGAGGTCCTGCCGGGCGCCGACCTGGCCGCGGTGATCATGGACGCCGCGCCGTGGATCGTCGACGACGACGTCCTCGTCGTCACCAGCAAGATCGTGAGTAAGGCGGAGGGGCGGCTGGTCGAGATCCCGGCCGACGGCCCGGAGCGGGAGGCGGCCCGGGAGGCGGTCGTCGACGCCGAGACCGCCCGGCCGGTGGCCGCCCGCGGCCGGACCCGCATCGTGATGACCCGCCACGGCCTGGTCCTGGCCGCGGCCGGTGTCGACGCGTCCAACGTCGTCGCGACCCGGCTGGTCCTGCTCCCGGTCGACCCCGACGCGTCGGCACGCGCGCTGCGCTCGGCGCTGCGGGACCGGTACGGCCGCCGGGTTGCGGTCGTGGTCACCGACACCATGGGCCGGCCATGGCGGGTCGGCCAGACCGATGTGGCGATCGGCGCGGCCGGCGTGGCACCGATCCGCGACCACCGGGGCGAGATCGACCCGTACGGCAACGAGCTCCACGTCACCCAGGTCGCGGTCATCGACGAACTCGCCGCCGCCGGCGACCTGGTGAAGGGCAAGCACGACCAGATCCCGGTCGCCGTCATCCGCGGCCTGACCGCCCCGCCGGTCGACGCCGCCGGGTTGGGCGACGCCGCCCCGCCGGTCGACGCCGCCCCGCCGGGCTACGTCGAGGACGGGCCGGGCGCCCGCGAGCTGGTCCGCCGCCCCGACGAGGACATGTTCTCGCTCGGTACCGCCGAGGCGCGTGCGCTGGGCCGGTGGGACGCGGCCTCGATCGTCGATGCCACGGCCTTCGCCGCCGGAGCGGTCGATCCGACGCTGATCGGGGACGCATTGGCCGCGGTCGACACCCACCCGGCTTCGGTGTCCGCGACGAAGCCGACGTTCGTGCACGTCACCGCCGCCCGAGCCGGCGACAGGCTGCGCGACCTGGGACCCACCGGTACCGCCGAGGTGGTTGTCGGGTACCTGCCGGCCGACGCCGACCGGCCGGCCGTGGCACGCGCTGGTGCCGCCGTGCACCGGCTGCGAGCCGGCCTGGCCGCCGCCGGTCTGGCGACGACCTGGGTCGCAGTCGACGACGCGGTCTTCGCCGCCGTTGCCGACCTACCCGCCGGCCACACCCAGCTGTGTCTACTGGCGATCGGCGCACCGGCGACGCGATCTCCGTAATGCCCGGCCGGTCGGGTTCGCCAGGGCTATTCAGCGCTGAAACACGCCGGCGAACGGAGCTAATGGGGATAATGACCGCATAAAACATATCTCATCTGCGCCACCGCCACGGGCCCGATATGTCTGGCGCCCGGCGCGTGCGGGTGGCGGAGCATGCGATCGATCGGAGCGGGTCTGCGCCGCGGGTTGGAGTCCGGTTGTTCAAGATCTTGGTGGTCGACGACGAGCCGGACATACGCTACCTGCTGCGGAGAATCTTCGAGCGGGCCGGCCATGACGTGGTCGACGCCGGGGACGGTGTGGCCGCACTGATGTCCGTGTCCGCCCGGCCGCCGGACCTGGTGGTGACCGACATGATGATGCCGGTGATGGGCGGCCTCGAGCTGATCCGCCGGCTACGCGCCGACCCGGACACCGCGCAGATCCCGATCCTCGCGGCCACCGGCGATGCCCACCTCGCCGGCGCCGCCGACGCGGTGGTGACCAAGCCCTACCGGCCAGATCAGCTCCTGGCGGCCGCGAACGCACTCCTGGCACAGAAGGCGGACCGGACATGACACGACTGACCACCGGGGTTCCCGGTCTCGACGTGGTGCTCGGCGGCGGCCTGGAGCCCGGCTCGGTCACCATACTGGCCGGCGCTCCCGGTGCCGGCAAGACGATCCTGGCCCAGCAGATGTGCTTCGCGAACGCGACCGCCGAGCACCATGCGATCTACTACACGACCCTGTCGGAACCGCATTCCAAGCTGGTCCAGCACCTGGAGTCGTTCGATTTCTTCGTGCCGGAGGCGTTGGGGCCGAAGGTGGAGTATCTGCACCTGGGTGACCTCATCCGCACCGACCGTCCCGGCCGGATGCAGCCGCTGGTGGACGAGGTGGCGCGCAAGGCGATGGACGAACACCCCACGCTCGTGGTGATCGACAGCGCGAAGGCGCTGCGGGACTTCACCGGCGAACGCGAGTTGCGGATGGCGTTCTACGACCTGACGAGTCGGCTGGCCCACACCGACGCGGCGATGCTGCTGCTCGGCGAGTACACACCGGACGAGATGGCGGCGGGCGTCGAATTTTCGCTGGCGGACAGCATCATCCAACTGGTGTACGAAGCGCGGGAACCGATAGATCGGCGCTGGCTTCGGGTGTTGAAGATGCGCGGCACGCGCCATCTGGAGGGCAAGCACACCTTCCGCATCGGTACCGCCGGCTTCGCGGTCTTCCCCCGCATCGAAACGGTCGACCCCGGCGCGCCGGCGGAGGTGACCGGCCAGATCTCCACCGGGGTACCGGGTCTCGACAAGCTGATGGGCGGGGGAATCGGGACCGGTGAGGCCACGGTCGTCCTCGGCCCGTCCGGAATCGGCAAGACGATCTTCGGGCTCCGCTTCGTCACGGAGGGCATCGCCAACGACGAGCGCTGCCTCTACGTCACCTTCCAGGACGCACCCGACCAGCTGATCAAGATGGCGGCGGCCTTCGGCTGGGATCTCGACCGGGCCAGGGACTACGGCAAGCTGGCGGTCCACCATGTGCCGCTCGGCGAGCTAGACCTGGACATTCTCACCGCCCGGATCCGAGCCGAACTTGCCGACGGCTCGATCCGCCGCATCGTCATCGACAGCCTCGCCGAGATGGTCTTCGCCGCCCGCGAGTCCGAACGGTTCCCGGCCTACGCCCGCAGCCTCACCGGGCTGATCCGCGCCTCCGGCGCCACGCTGCTGGTCACCAGCGAGACCACCACGCTCGGCCCCACCCCGGAACCCGTCGGTGGAAACTCGTTCCTGTTCCACAACCTCATCCTGATGCGCTACATCGAGCTGAAGGCCGCGACCGGCCGCGCGCTCAACATCGTCAAGATGCGCAACAGCAGCCATAGCAAAGACGTCCACCAGTTCGACATCAACAGCGACGGCATCACGGTCGGAGAAAACCTGGACGAGGTCACCGGCGTGCTGGGCTGGAGCGCCCTGCGAGCCACCACCGCCGTCTCGTGAACGGCGGCGCAGCCCACGTCAGACGTGCGGGGAGTTCCCGCGCAGCTTCAGACTGTCGACGAGCTTCTTCACGTCCTGGGCCCGGTCCCGCGGGCACACCAGCAGCGCGTCCGGGGTGTCGACGATGATCAGATCGTGCACGCCGACGGCCGAGATGAGCCGCCCGGAGCGGGGCACGACAACGGTCCGGACGGTGTCGTGCAGCAGGACGTCGGAGGCTCCGCCGGAGCCGTCGTCAGCCTCGATCACGACATTGCCGCTTTCGTCGCGTTCCAGCACGTCACCGAGGGTGTGGAAGTCACCGACGTCGTTCCAGCCGAAGTCGCCGGGCACGGTACCGACGATGCCGGCGGCCGCCGCACCCTCCATCACCGCGTAGTCGACCGAGATCTTCGGCAGGGTCGGCCACACCTCGCCGAGCACCCGTTCACGCTCCGGACCGTCCCAGGCGTGCGCGATCTGCATCAGGCCGGCGTGCAACTGGGGCTGCTGGCGCGACAGTTCGGCGAGGAAGACATCGACCCGCCAGATGAACATGCTGGCGTTCCAGAAGTACCGGCCGGACTCGACGTAGGAGACGGCCAGGTCGTACGGCGGCTTCTCGGTGAACTCCTCGACCCGGCTCACCGGACCGTCGGCGACCGCGTCGCCGCAGCGCAGGTACCCGTACCCGGTTTCGGGGTGGGTGGGGGTGATCCCGATGGTCATCAGCAGCCCGTCCGCGGCACCGGCGGCGGCCGCCCGCACGGAGGCGGTGAACGCGTCGCCGTCTGCGACCAGATGGTCGGCGGCGAACGAACCCATCACCGCGCCCGGGTCGCGCATCGCGATGATCGCCGCGGCCAAACCGATGGCCGCGCACGAGTCCCGCGGGGACGGTTCGACCAGGATGTTCGTATCGGGCACGGTCGGCAGTTGCCGGGCGACCGCGGCGGCGTGCGCCACGCCGGTCACCACGAACGTCGACTCGGGCTTGGCGAGTTCGGCCAGCCGGTCCACCGTCGCCTGCAGCAGCGTGGCCGACGTGCCGGTCAGCGCGTGCAGGAACTTGGGGTGGCCGGCCCGCGACAGGGGCCACAACCGGGTACCGCTGCCGCCAGCGGGAATGACCGCGTAGAACACGCCACCATCATCCCGACCGCGATCCACCGCACAGCAGGCGGGGTACGTCGGGTTACCGCAAGGTTCGGCCGGCGTCGCCCATGACGGCGTCGCCGCCGGCCGCGGCGCGGGCCCAGGCGGCCAGGTGGACGTCGGCGCTCGACTCCCAGGTGAACTCCTTGGCACGCTGAAGACCGGCCTTCGTCAGCGCTGCCCGCCGGGGCTCGTCGTCGAGGAGGGCGCTCAGGTCGCGACCGATCTCGTCCGGGGTGAACCCGGTGTAGGCCACCGCGTCGCCACCCACCTCCGGCAGCGACAGCCGGGGGGTGGTGAGGACCGGTGCGCCGCAGGCCATCGCCTCCAGGATCGGCAGGCCGAAGCCCTCGCCGAACGACGGGTAGGCGGCCACGAGCGCGCCGCCGAGGAAGCCGGGCAGGTCGGCGTAGCGCAGGTAGCCAGGGCGCAGCAGCCGCAGGTGGGGCGGCACCTCACTAACGGCCTGGTCGATGTCGTCGTCGTGGCCCTGCCCACCCGCGATCACCAACGCCGGTGGATTGGCCCGATCGCGGACCACCGCGGCCCAGCCACGGATGAGGCTCGGTACGTTCTTGCGGGGCTCCTTGGCGCCGAGGAACGCGACGTACTCGGTGCCGCCGAGGCCGAGCCTCGCCCGTACCCGCGCCTTTTCATCCGGGGTGGGCAGATGGAAGGCGAGCGGATCGACACCGTGGTACGCCACGTCGATCCGGGTGGGGTCGGCGTCCAGCAGCCGGATCAGCTCGTCGCGGGTGGCCTTGCTGGGCACGATCACCCGGGCGGCCCGGCGCAGCGACGTCTTGATCGCCGACCGGAAGAAGGTCCGCCGGGACTTGTCGTAGTGCTCGGGTTCGGTGAAGAAGGTCGCGTCGTGGACGGTCACCGTGACCGGACAGGTCGCCCGCAGCGGGCAGGTGTAGAACGGCGAGTGCAGCACTTGGGCGCCGATCTGCTGGCCGAGCAGCGGCAGGCCGGTCTGCTCCCAGGCCAGCCGGGCGGGCCGGTGCGCGGCCGCGGCCGGCGCGGCGATCACCTTGGCGCTGGGCAGCTGCCGCCCGTATCGCTCAGCGTCGGTACGCTGGCAGACGACGGCCAGGTCAACGTCCGTCTTACCCAGGGCGCCGAGCAGTCCGTCAACGTAGCGTCCGACGCCGCCACGGTCGGCCGGGACACTCGTGGCGTCGACTAGCACGCGGGGCGGGCGGCCGGGAATCACGGGTCAGTTCCTCCGAAGTCGGTTCGCGGTTCTCCGTTCGGTCGCAAGCCTACTGCTCGGGGTGTACCGCTCGATGTCCACAACGCGCCCCCGGAGCGGAATCGATAAAACGGTTTCCCCCACCCCGACGAACGTTCACCGTTCGTGTATCGGGCGGCTACCGTCACCGCAGATTCCGGCGACCACGCGGATCGGTACCGTCGTCGCGACCACGCCGCGATACCTTACCGGCATGGGCCCGACGGGCCACCTGGAGACTCCCCTATGGGTATATTTGCCGAGAAAAAATTCGCCACGGTCGCCGCTCTGTTCGCGGCCGTGGTCGCCATCGATCCGACCCGACCGCTGCTGACCTACTACGACGACGCGACCGCGGAGCGTACCGAACTGTCCGGCGCCACCCTGGACAACTGGGTCGCCAAGACGGCGAACATGCTGGTCGACGGCCTCGGTCTGGGCCACGGCGACCGGGCCACGGTGGCGCTCCCGCCGCACTGGCAAGCCGCCGCGGTCCTCCTCGGCTGCTGGTCGGCCGGCCTCTCGCTGAGCCTTGCCGACCCGACGGATCCGGCGGGGTCCGCCGGGTCGGCTCAACCGGCCGGATCGGCTGAGTCTGCCGGATCGGCTCGACCGGCCGGGTCGGCTCAACCGGCCGAGGTCGCGTTCGTCGCCATCGACCGGCTGGCGGACGCGGCGGGGGCCGGCGACCGGTTCGTGCTCGGTCTCGCTCCGATGGCCCTGCCGCTGCGCGACGTACCGGCCGGCTACACGGACTTCGTCGCCGAGGTACGCGGCCACGGGGATCGGTTCCGGCCGTCGACCCCGATCGGCGGTACCGACCCGGCGCTCACCGACGGCACGGACCACGACCGGCTGTACGCGGCCGCGCTGGACGCCGCCGAGCGGCTCGCCCTCAGCCCCACCGACCGGGTACTGGTCGATGCCGCCCGCGTCGACGGGCCGCTCGACTGGCTGCTGGCGCCGCTGGCGGCCGGCGCGTCGATCGTGCTCTGCGCCAACTCCGACCCGGCCGCACTCGCGGCCCGCCAGGCTTCCGAGCGGGTCACCCGGACACTCACCTGACCGCGTAACGGGCCGCCAGCTCTTCAAAGTCGGTCAATGACTCGGGGTTGACCAACGCGCCCCGCGCCGCCGCGGAATCGGCCGGTGTCCCCGTCAGGATCCGCTTCACCGGTACCTCCAGCTTCTTGCCCGACAGCGTGCGCGGCACGGCCCGTACCGCACAGATGTCGTCCGGGACGTGGCGCGGTGACAGCGCGGTCCGCAGCTGCCGCGCGATCCGGCCGCGCAGCCCGTCGTCGAGTTCGCGACCGTCGGCGACCACCACGAACAGCAGCAGCCGGCCGGCACCACCGGCCGCATCCTCCAGGTGGACCACGACGGAGTCGACGACCTCGTCGAGGCCCTCGACGACCGAGTAGAACTCGGCGGTTCCCAGCCGCACGCCGCCCCGGTTGAGGGTGGCGTCGGACCGACCGGTGATCACGCACGAGCCCCGCTCGTGGATGGTGATCCAATCGCCGTGCCGCCACACCCCCGGGTACACGTCGAAGTAGGCGTCCCGGTAGCGCTGCCCCGAGTCATCGCCCCAGAAACCGACCGGCATGCTCGGCATCGGCGCGGTGATCACCAGCTCGCCCAGCTCGTCGATGACCGGTGTGCCGGCCGGGCCGTACGCCTCGATCCTGGCACCCAGCGCCCGGCAGGAGATCTCTCCGGCGCGCACCGGCAGCAGCGGTACGCCGCCGACGAACGCGCTGCACACATCGGTACCGCCGGAGACCGACGACAGCATGACGGTCCCGCCGACCGCCCGGTACACCCAGCGGAAGCCGTCCGCGGGCAGCGGCGCACCGGTCGAGCCGACACCCCGGACCGCCGAGAGGTCGGCCAGTTCGGCCGGGACCACACCGGCCTTACGGCAGGCCAACAGGTACGGCGCCGACGTACCGAAGTACGTGATGCCCGACGCCGCCGCGATCCGCCACAGCTCGCCGAGGTCCGGGGCGGCCGGATCGCCGTCGAAGAGCACGATCGCCGCGCCGACGGCCGGACCGGAGGCGAGGTAGTTCCACATCATCCAGCCGGTGGTGGTGAACCAGAAGAACCGGTCACCCGGGCCGAGATCGTGGTGCAGGGCCAGCATCTTGAGATGCTCCACCAGGATCCCGCCGTGGCCGTGCACGATCGGCTTCGGCAGCCCGGTCGTACCCGACGAGTACAGCACGTACAGCGGGTGGTCGAAGGCGACCGGTTCGAAGGTCAGCGGCTCGTCGGTCGGGGCCGCCAGCGCCGCCCAGCCATCCGCCGGACGATGGTCCGCCGTGCTGTCCAGATAGGACAGTACGACGGTGTGCTCGACCGACGGCAACGCCGCCCGGATCGCGGCGACCTCGGCGGTGCGGTCGACCGCCTTGACGCCGTAGCGATACCCGTCGACCGCGACCAGTACCGTGGGTTCGATCTGTTGCCACCGGTCGATGACGCTGCGGACGCCGAACTCGGGCGCGCAGCTGGTGAAGATGGCACCGAGGCTCGCGGTGGCCAGCATCAGGACATAGGTCTCGGGAATGTTCGGGGCGTAGGCGGCGACCCGGTCACCGGTCGTGACGCCCAGGCGCCTGAGCCCGGCCCGCGCCCGCCGGACCTCCTCACGCAGGCCAGCGGCGGTCAACGTGACCGGCGGACGGCTCTGCGAGTACGCGATCACGACCGGCTCGCCGTCTCCGATACCCGGCATGCGCAGCACGTTCTCGGCATAGTTGAGCCGCGCGCCGGTAAACCAACGGGCGCCCGGCATTCCCGCGTCGGCCAGCACGGTCGTCGGCTGGGCGGAGGCCACGACGTCGAAGTAGGCCCAGATGGAACTCCAGAAGCCGGGCAGGTCGTCGACGGACCATTGCCAGAGGGCCGCATAATCGGCGAACGTCGCCCCGCGCTCGGCTGCCAGCCAGTCGAGGTACCCGCCGATCCGGCTGTGACGGCGAATGTCAGCCGGTGGCGCCCAGAGCACGTCGCCCGCCATGACGGCCATCCTTTCACGCGGTACCGCGGCCCAGGCCCAACCGGCCGCCCGGTGGGCGTCATGGCCCGACGAAACCTCCCCGTACCGCGTGATCCGTCGGGCGGGTCCCCTGCTTAACTGTGGGCCATGCGGCACCTCGGAAGCCTGTTCGCAGCCTTGATCGTCGCACCGGTGGCGTGGGTGCTCCTCGCGTACGGTCAGATCGACATCCAGCCGGCCTGGGACCATCGCGAGACGTTCGCGGCCGTGCCGCCGTGGCCGGAGAAGGTGGCCTTCCTGGCCGCCGCCGGCCTGCTCATCGGACTCATCGCGAGCGTACGGATCTCCCCGCTCGGTCCGCTCGTCGCGGGCATCGCCTATACCGGGTACGGCGTTGTCGCGCTCTGGCGCCGGGACGTCTTCGACCTGCTGCCGGACACCTGGACGGTTCAGGACCGTACCGCCCCGCTGCACGCACCCGTACTCAACGGCACCGCGATCGTCGTCGGCGTGGTACTGCTGACCGCGGTCGTGAGTGTTCGGCGCTGGCGGCGCTGGCCGCACCAGACCCCCGACGCGGCCGCCACCGTCGACGCGACGCCCGAAGCCGCGTCGACCACCGTGGACGGTGGGCCGGCGCCGCGCCACGCGGCCGCCGAGAACACCGCCGAGGGTACGTCCGAAAATGCGGACCGGAGCGGGGAGGCTGAACGGGACTGGTCGCGGCCACCCGTGCCGAAACGCATCGCCCGGCCGGAGCACGCGGCGGCCACGGTGACCGCACCGGAGCACGTCGCCAACCCGGCACCGACCTACGTAGCCGAGCCGGAACCCGAGCCGACAACGGAGCCGGAAGCCGAGCCGGAACCCGAGCCGACAATGGAGCCGGAAGCCGAGTCCGAGCCCGAGCCCGAGCCGACAATGGAGCCGGAAGCCGAGCCCCAGCCCGAGCCCGAGCCGATCACCAAGCCGGTCCCCGACCCCGACCCGGTCACCGCACCGGTGGGCGAACGCGAGCCGGTCGCGGGGCCGTTGTCCGAGCCGGCTCCGATCTCGGCACCGCAACCGGCACCGGACGCCGAGCCGGACGCCGAGCCCGCCGCGGAACCGGACCCGGCGTCGGCGTCGCAGGTGGAGCCCGACCCGGAACTGGAGGCCCAACCCCAATCCCAATCCGGACCCGAGCCCATGCCCATGCCCATGCCCGAGCCCGAGCCCGAGCCCGAGCCCGAGCCAACGGCGGAACCGGAGCGGCCGGGTCCGCCACAACAATCGAGGCCGCCGAATCCGCGAGAGCCTGGGCGTCCGCCGGCGACCTCGCCGTGGGCCGCGCCGCCCCGGCAGCCGCCACGCTGACATTTCAAACCGTTTCCGGGGTGCCCCGAACGCGGTTCGAGGCGGTACGGTGCCCGAAATCAACGCGTGGAGGCGCCATGCGCCATCTCGGTAGCGTCGTGCTGGCCCTGCTTCTCGGGCCACTCGTGTATGCGCTCGCCGGCATCGGCGTGGTGAAGATGTCGGACGGGCGGGTGTCGCTGTCGGCCGACTACCTCGCGGACACCTCGATCGCCCTTGCCGCCCTGGTCTGCGCCGGCCTGCTGTACGCGGTACTGGTGATGGCGCGGTTGTCGCCGCTCGGCCCGGTCCTGATAGGACTCGGGTACCTGGGCGTGACCGGTTGGATCCTGGCGGACCGGTCGTCGTTCGTACGCCTGATCCCGGCCGACGCGCTCGGCGTCCGCAACGCGGCCTGGGCGCCGGCCGGGGCGCTGACCGCCCTGCTCGGGGTACCGTTGCTGGTCACCGCCCTCGGCTCCCGCCGCTGGCGACCGGACCGGCCGGCGACCCGCCGGGCAGCCGGCTATCCGCCGCCCGTTCACCCCGTCGGTACGCGGCGTCCGGCATACCAGCCGCCTGAATACTCCGACCCGGAGTCCGCGCCCGGTCAATACCGAGGCCCTGAGCGCGAGGCCGAGGAGCGCTGGATCCAGGACTACCAGGCTCAGGAGCGCCAGGTCGAGGAGTACCAGCTCGCTGAATACCGGGCTGACGAGTACCGGTCGACCGGATACGAGGACCCGACGTATCGGGGGTCGGGCGGGCGCGGGCCGGCGTACCGGGCGGCGGAGGAGATCGATTCGGACCAGCCGACCGCGGCGCTCCCGACATCGGGCGCTCCGGTCGGCGGCGATCCGCGCGTCACGCCCGGCGCCGGTGACCGGTCGGTCTGGCCGGTCCGCGAGGACCCGCTCGGCGAGGAGGACACCCGCAAGCTGCCGTAACAGTCAGGCGCGCAGCAGCTGGCGGGCCATCACCACGCGCCGCACCAGGTTCGTGCCCTCGAGGTGAAGCACGTGGCCGCCGCCGGCTCCGACCGGCAGTACGAGAACACATGGCGTCACCGGCCGCTACCGCGGTGGCCAGTGCGTGCGCGCCGCCGTACTCGACGGGGATGTGCGGGGCGTGGCGGTCACCGCACGCAGCGCGTCGTAGGAGGCCTGCGGAAACTCACCGTTCTCGTCGGCGGCGGCAGCGTTGGGTGCGACCTTGCCGTCGCAGACCGCCGGTACCGCCTCGCGGACCGCCTCGTGCTCCGCCGGCAGCCGATACACGTCGAATCGTGAAACTGCCACGGCTTCCGTCTCCCGGTACGACCTGGGCGGATGAAAGGATACCCATGAGTAACAAAGGGCCGCGGGCGGACTGTGCAAGTTGCGACTATCCTCGCGAGCGGCGCGGGGCGTCGGAACTGCCCGGCGGCCCCCGCCGGTTCAACCCAGCTTGACAAGGTTCGGCCAGGTATTTGGTAAAAGCGTCAGTACCGAGCAGATTGCACTGAGTACGCCGCGCGAACCCACGCGACGGTGCCCCCGACCGACGGAGATATGCGTGACTATCCCGTACCCGAGCACGACGCCTGCCACCGTGAGCCCACCGTCCGGCGCAGCCAGGCCACGCCTCACCTTCCTGGGCACGGGCTACCTGGGAGCGACCTACGCGATCTGCTTCGCGGAGCTGGGGTACGAGGTTCTCGGCTTCGACATCGACGGGGCGAAGATCGCGGCACTGGCCGACGGCGAGGTGCCGTTCCACGAGCCCGGCCTCGACGAGCTGCTGCGCAAGAATCTCGCCTCGGGCAAGCTGCGCTTCAGCACCTCCTACCAGGAGGTGGCCGACTTCGGTGACGTCCACTTCATCTGCGTGGGTACCCCGCAGCGCGCCGACAGCATGGCCGCCGACCTGTCGTACGTCGAGTCCGCCGTCACCGGGCTCGGCCCGCACCTGCGACGCAAGGCCCTGATCGTGGGCAAATCAACCGTACCGGTGGGTACCACGGAGTGGATCGAGCAGCTCGTACGCCGGCATGTGCCGACCACCTCGGACGTCGAGGTGGCCTGGTCGCCGGAGTTCCTGCAGGAGGGCTTCGCGGTCGAGGACGTGCTCCGGCCGAACCGGATCATCTTCGGTGCCAAGAGCGAGTGGGCCAACGCGATGCTGTACGCGTCCCACAAGGGCGTGTTCGACCTGGCGGTGACCGAGGACCGGGAGGTACCGGTCGTGGTCACCGACTTCGCCACCGCCGAGCTGGTGAAGGTCGCGGCGAACGCGTTCCTGGCCACCAAGATCTCTTTCATCAACGCGATGGCCGAGGTGTGCGAGGCCGCCGGCGCCGACGTCACCCTGCTGGCCCGCGCGATCGGGTACGACTCCCGGATCGGCAACAAGTTCCTCCGCGCCGGTATCGGGTTCGGCGGCGGCTGTCTACCCAAGGACATCCGGGCGTTCCAGGCCAGGGCGCAGGAGCTGGGCGTCGGCGAGGCCCTGCGGTTCCTGCACGAGGTCGACCTGATCAACCAGCGCCGCCGGCAGCGGGTGGTCCAGCTCGCCGCCGAGCTCCTCGACCGCCCGTACGGGCCGGCCGGGCCCGACCTGTCCGACGTGCGGATCACCGTCCTGGGCGCGTCGTTCAAGCCGAACTCCGACGACGTACGCGACTCGCCGGCCCTCTCGGTGGTCCGCAAGCTGGCCCGCTGCGGCGCGAACGTGACCGTGTACGACCCGGAGGGCATGGAGAACGCCAAGCGCGACGCGACCGAGATCACGTACGCGAAGGCGCTGACCGAAGCGGTCGCCGGTGCCGAGCTCGTCTGCGTGCTGACCGAGTGGGAAGAGTTCCGCAACGCCGACCCGCAGGCGATCGGCGAACTCGTCGCCGGCCGGCGGGTGATCGACGGCCGGAACTGCCTCGACCCCCTGCTGTGGACCACCGCCGGCTGGGTGTACCGCGGCATGGGTCGCCCGATCGCCGCCTGATCGCCGGCCGGCGGGGCCCGAACGCCGGGGCGGCCGAACGCCGGGCCGGCACACCTTTTGTGGCCGCGCCGCGCCGGAAAGCCCCACAAGCTTCCTGTCGGGGCCTCCGGTGCGGGAAACTCCCGTGAGAGGCACGTCGGGTGCGTAACCGCCCGCCGGGCGGGAGAGGGGCGGCGTGGACACATACCAGTGCCCGGTCTGCGGCGGTACGGTCACCCGCGACGACGGGTGCCAGCGCTGCGGACGCCCGTACGACCCGGACATCGCCGCGCTCGCGATGTTCAAGCGGACGGTCGCCTCGCTGGAGGCCAAGAAGCGC
>JAVHWE010000171.1:0-5624 GCA_032160285.1 Micromonosporaceae bacterium
GGCACCTGCGCGGGTAAGAACTTCGCCGGCACCGGCGTGCTGACCGAAGCGGGCCGGTACCTCCGCAGCCGGATCCTCACCGGCGTCGGCAACCCGAACGGATAACCGACCGCCGCGGCCCCGATCCGGTCACCGGATCCGGACCGCGCGCCATGCGCCATGGTCAAGCTTCCGTGAGTCGGTCTTCGTGGTCACGCCGGGGCATTGCGGCGGTGTGGAGAATGATCTACCTCAACCTCAACGAGCTGCTGCGCCTCGCGTCTCGGACGCTCGGTGGGTACAAGGCGCGCGACTACGGACTGCTCAACGCGGGACTCGCCCGACCCCAAACCGATGGGTTCGGCTACGACGCCTATCCGACGATACCGGAGAAGACGGCCGCGTTGCCGTGCTCGCTGACCGTGAACCACGCGCTGATCGGCGGGAACAAACGTCAGGCGCTGGCCGCCGTGCTTGCCTTCTGCGGCGTCAACGGCCAGCGCCTCACCCTCATGAACGCGCAGGTGTATCAGCTCGTCATGGGCGTCGCCAACGGCGAACTGGACCTGCGAGATCACCGCTGTGTTGCGCAATGGCGGACTGGCGTAACCAGCAGCCCAGCCCCAGCCCACTGTTTGGTCGCCGCGTTCCAGATGGACGCCGGACTGCTGTAACCGATCGGCGCGAACGGGTACCGACGCTTCATCCACACATACCGCAGCGGCATGCGTCATCGCGAAGAGCTGCGGCATCATGATTAACGAACTCGGTCCGATGTAGATGATGGTTTACGTAGGTGGCTGCGAGAAGCGCGAGCCACCACGGTGGTTCCGGACGGTCTATGGGAACAAGTGTGGTGTCGAAGCGGCGAAACCCGACCACCCGCCGCAGTGGCCGTTGACGAAGAAAGCGCCCGATCGAAGCGGTTAGCCCCTACCGGGTTTGCCGCGGACCGGCCACCATTTCGGTCCTCGCCGCCGTGGCGGTGCCGGTATATTCGGTGTCCGATCGGGTGGAGCGTATGTCGGAACCCTCCGGCGCGCGCCGAGGACGGATGCGAACGCGGGCGGGCGATGTCCGGCCGAGCCTCCTGGGATTGCGTGGTACGGCGTGCGGATGGCCGCAGAGGTCTTGTGGTCCGGCGTCAAGGCAAACATAATCCCATCAATATGGTGCCCGAGGAGGAGCGAGCCCGATCGCAATGTCCGCGGGAGGAACGTTGGTCCATTCGCGAGCCGGGGCATACCGGCACCGTCAGATTTGGCAGCTGGCACACCTGATACCGGATCATGGACGACCTCGAAGCTGGCCGGATGACGGCAGGGGCGCCGGGAGATCTTCGTCGACTCTAGCGCCGGGCGGGTTGGCGTCGACGTGGCTCCGCACCTTCATCTCGTCGACCTTTGCTTGATGAGAACGACTGACTGGAGCCGAGCCCATGGCACGTACGCTGCGCGCTAAGACGATCGTCGTCGGTACGGCCGCCGCCGTACTGGCCCTCACCGGGGTGACCGCCTGCTCCGCGAAGGCGAAGACCACCAAACCTGACAGCGCGGCCGGGTCGGGGTTCCAGACCAGCCACAAGGGGGGAACGCTCAAGCTGCTGGCCAAGAGTGCCGGCGGCTCGTTCGATCCTCAGATCAACTACACCTTGCAGTACTGGCAGCTCTACCAGTCCATGTACGACGGTCTGGTGGCGTTCAAGAAGGTGGGCGGCGCGCAGTCCTTCACCGTTGTACCCGATCTGGCCCAGTCGATGCCAGAGCTGACCGACGGCGGCAAGACGTACGTATTCAAGCTGCGCCCGGGTATCAAGTTCTCGACCGGCAAGCCGGTCACCGTCGACGATGTGGTGGCCTCCTTCGAGCGGATCTTCAAGATCTCCAGCCCTACCGCCGGTACCTTCTACAGCGGCATCGTCGGTGCTGACACCTGCCTGAGCGCGCCGGAGAGGTGCTCACTGAGCAACGGGGTCACCGGCGACCCGGTCGCGAACACCGTCACGTTCCACCTGACGGCCCCGGACCCGGAGTTTTTGTTCAAGCTCGGGGTGCCGCACGCCAGCGTGCTTCCGAAGGACTCGCCGGCCAAGGACGCCGGCACCACACCGTTGCCCACGACCGGGCCGTACATGGCTTCGTCCTACGACCCGAACCGCCAGCTCACCCTTGTCCGCAATCCGAACTTCACCGAGTGGTCGCACGACGCGCAGCCCCAGACGTACCCGGACGAGATCGACTACCAGTTCGGCCTCACCGTCGAGGCGGAGGTCACCGCCGTGCAGAACGGCCAGGCCGACTACGTCTTCGACCCGCCGCCGGCCGACCGGCTGAGCGAGATCGGCACCAAGTACGCCAGCCAGGCACACGTAAGCCCGTTGACCGCGGTCTGGTACCTGACGCTCAACGTGAACCTGCCACCCTTCAACAACCCGCTCGCCCGACAGGCGATCAACTGGGCGGTCGACCGCAACGCGTTGGTACGCCTCTACGGCGGCCCGAACCTCGCCCAACCGGCGTGCACGGTTCTGCCACCGGGCTTCCCGGGGCACGTGGACTTCTGTGATTACACCAAGGGCGGCGGTACGACCTGGAAAGCCGCCGACATCGACAAGGCCAAGCAGCTCGTACAGCAGTCCGGCACCGCCGGGCAGGAGGTCGGCATCGTCACCACCGACGACGAGGTGAACAAGGCCATCGGTGAGTACCTGCAGAGCGCGCTGACCGAGATCGGCTACAAGGCAACCCTCAAGCCGCTGTCGGCGAACATCCAGTTCACGTACATCCAGAACACCAACAACAAGGTGCAGCTCGCCCTGACCTCGTGGTACCAGGACTATCCGGCCGCGTCGGACTTCCTCAATGTGCTGCTGTCCTGTGCGTCGTTCAAGCCCGGGAGTGATTCCAGCATCAACATCTCCGGATTCTGCGACAAGGGAATCGACGCGCAGATGCAGGACGCGCTGACCCGGGAGCAGACCGACATGGCGGCGGCCAACCGGACGTGGGGCGAGATCGACCATGCGATCCTGCGACAATCCCCGGTTGTGCCGATCTTCCACCCGAAGATCATCGACTTCGTGTCGAAGCGGGTCGGCGACTACCAGTTCAGCCGGCAGTTCTACATGCTCGTCGGCCAGCTCTGGGTCCGCTGACCATGTCAAGCGGTCCCGTCGGGCAGGTGCCGCGGTCGGTCGGGTTCAACGAATCCGCCGGGCCCGACGGAGTTCCGGACGGGCCTAACGAAGTTCCGGACGCAGACGGGGCGGCCATCGCCGCCCCGCCCGCGTCCGGCTCAGCCGGCCCGTGGCCGTCCGGTTCGGCCGGCCCGTGGCGGACCGCGCTCGGCCAATTGCTTCGCAATCGAGCGGCGATGGCCGGCGCCGTGGTCTTCGTCGTCGTGCTGGTTGCCTGCCTGGCCGCTCCGCTCTACGCCGCGAAGGTGGCGCACACCAACGCCTTCCGGTCCAACATCTCCGGCACCACGGTGGTCGACGGCGCGACGGTACAGGTGCTCGCCACCAGCAACACCGGGCTGGGACTCGGCGTCACCCCGATCGGCCCCACGTGGGACCCGGCGCATTATTTCCTCGGCGCCGACAACCAGGGCCGCGACGTGATGGCGCGGCTGCTCTACGGCGGCCGCAACAGCCTCCTCATCGGGCTCGCCTCGGCGCTGCTGTGCTGCCTGCTGGCGACCGCCATCGGGATCCTCGCCGGCTACGCGGGTGGCCCGATCGACGCCGTACTCTCGCGGTTCCTCGACGTGCTCTGGTCGGTACCGGTGTACCTGCTCGCGATCTGCCTCTCGGTCGTGCTGCTCACCAGCGGCCTGCGACTCGGGCCGATCCAAATCGGGGCGGGCAGTCTGTGGGTTCCCATCGTCATCATCGCGGTCGTGTACGTGCCCTACGTCGCCCGGCCGTTGCGGGGACAGGTCATCGTGCTGCGCAACCGCGAGTTCATCCAGGCGGCGGTGTGCGTCGGCGCGTCCGACACCCGGATCCTGCGTCGCGACGTACTCCCCAACGTCCTGCCCACGGTCATCGTCTTCGTGCCGCTGATGACCGCGCTCGGCATGCTGACCGAGTCGGCGCTGTCGTTTCTGTCCGTGGGCGTGCAACCCCCCGACGCCAGCTGGGGAACCATCATCAACGACGGCCTCGGCCTGCTGTACACCCGACCGATCGTGACCATCGCGCCCGGCCTGTTCATCGCGATCACAGCGGTCGCGCTCAATGTTCTCGGCGACGGCCTTCGCGACACGCTTGATCCGGGTGCCCGGCTGCGCGGCGGTGCGTGACATGGTCGGGTTCGCGGTGCGTCGCATGGCATCGGCGGTCCTGGTGCTGTTCGCGATCAGTGTCCTGGTCTTCCTCATCTTCTTCGCCACGCCGGGCGTCGACCCGGCGGCACGCATCGCCGGGCGCAATGCCGACCAGGCAACGCTGGCCCAGGTGCGCCATTCGTTCGGGCTCGACCGGCCGCTGCCGATCCGGTACGCGCTGATGATGCGCCACCTGTTCGTCGACCGCGACCTGGAGTCCTTCGTCAACCGGGGTTCCCGGGTCATACCCCAGATCGCCCAGGCCGCGCCGATCACGCTCTCGCTCGTACTGGGCGCCGCGGTGATCTGGATGGTGGCCGGGGTGGCGATGGGAACCGTGGCCGCGCGGTTGCGCGGTACGGCCGTTGACCCGCTGCTCATGCTGGTCGGCCTCGTCGGTGTTTCGCTGCCGGTCTACTGGCTCGGCGAGGTCGTGAACCTCGTTACGCAGAGCCGGTTGCACGACAACGTGTTCGCCTGGGTACCGCCGCTGGGCTACGTCGGGCTTCTCACCGACCCCGTCGGGTGGGCGCTGCATCTGCTGTTTCCGTGGCTCACGCTCGCCGTGCTGTACGCCGGCATCTACGCCCGACTGCTGCGCTCGGAGGTGGTCGCGAACCTCAACGAGGACTACGTCCGTACAGCCAGGGCCAAGGGGATCACCGAGCGGCGGGTGCTGATCCGGCACGCCCTGCGCTGTTCGCTGATTCCGATCGTGTCGCTGTTCGGCCTGGACTTCGGCGCCCTGGTCGGCGGCGCGGCCCTGCTCACCGAAGTGGTCTTCGGGCTGCCCGGAATCGGCAAGCTCACCTACGACTCGCTGCAGAACATCGACCTGCCGGTCATCATGGCCACGGTCGTGTACGCCGCCTTCTTCGTCGTGCTCGCCAACGCCGTCGTCGACATCTTCTACGCGCGGCTCGACCCGCGGGTGCGCCGTGGCTGAGCCGCTCCTTGACGTACGCGACCTGCGGGTGACGTTCCGGACCCGACGCGGCACGGTCACCGCCGTCGATGGACTGTCGTTTTCGATGGAACAGGGTGAGACGCTCGGGGTCGTCGGCGAGTCGGGCGCCGGCAAGAGCGTGTCGATGATGAGTCTGCTCCGGCTGATCCGCGATCCGAACGCGTCGATCTCGGGCACCGCGCGCTTCCAGGGCCGCGATCTGCTCGCCATGGCCGACCACGACCTGCGGGCGGTCCGCGGCCGGGACATCGCCATGATCTTCCAGGATCCGATGACCGCGCTCACGCCGGTCTACACGATCGGCTGGCACATCGTCGAGCAGATCCGGGCGCACGAGCCGGTCTCGAAGAAG
>JAVHWE010000234.1:0-8608 GCA_032160285.1 Micromonosporaceae bacterium
CTGCGCCGGTCAGCTGGCCGGGGAGTTCGGTGAGCACCCGGAGACGGCCGCGGCCAGGATGATGTGGGCGATCGCGACGGTCCGCAGTGTCTACCGGACCCCGGGAGCGTCGAACCAGTCGCTGGCCCTGGTGGGCTGACCGCCCCCGGGCCGCACCTGTCCCGTTCCGTCGCCGTGGTGGCGGCCACCATCGCCGGGTGTCGGTTGTGGCGACCCCGGATGCCGGGCGATGATCGCTGATATGCGGGTGCTGGTCGTCGGTGGCTCCGGGTACGTTGGTTCGCTGATCGGGCCGCTGCTCGCCGAGCGGTACCAGCTGCGCGTTTTCGATCTGCGACCGCCCGCGGCCGACTGCGAGTACGTGGCCGGGGATGCGACCGACCACGCCGCGCTGCGCGCGGCGATGGACTCCGTGGACGCCCTGCTGCATTGCGCGATGGGCGCGCATGACCTGACCGAACCGGCGGGTGTCAGCAGTGCCTTCGATATCAACGTGAAGTCGGTACACCTGGCTCTGCTGGCCGCGCATGACGCTGGCGTGCCGCACGCGGTCCACATCAGCAGCATGTCGGTCTACCGCGACCTCTGGCAGCGGCGGATCGACGACGAGTCGGTGCCGCCGGATGCGACCGAGCCGTACGGGCTGACCAAGCGACTGGGCGAACAGGTCTGTGCGGCCGCCGCAGCGGAGTGGGGCATGTCGGTGAACGTGCTCCGGCTGACCTGGCCCACCGCCGACGCGATCTGGCCGGACTGGGGATTTCCCGGGTCGCCGACCACACTGCGTACCGCCGACGGAACCCGAATCGAAGCGACCGCGGCGACCGATCTCGCCCGGGCGGTTGCCGCCGCGCTTGAGCTTCGGGACGGATTCCAGACCTTCATCGTCTCGGGTGCGCGGTCGCTGGGGCTGTGGAGCACCGCCAAGGCGCGGGACCGGCTGGGCTGGGAGCCGACCTTCGGAATCCGTAGCTGAACGGTCGTTCACCATAAATCGGTCGGCAGAGTGTCGACTCAGGGTTAATTTTATTAACAGCCCGTCAATTGTGACGCAAACCCTACGGTGTTGCCAGTTTCGTACGTAAGACTGCACCTGTGCGAGGTTGACGAGGCCTCGCCGGCAAGGAGGCGTCGTGCTGATCATGACGACGAGCTGTGATGCGGGCGTACGGGTGGATCTGTCGTGCGATTCATGTGATGTCTTGTTCGCCCCCAGAGAGAGCACCCCGCAAATCCCAACCGCGGTCTGGACCGCCGCCGCCGCCCGTGGGTGGTGGCACGGGCCGGGCGCGACCTCACTCGGTCGGCACCTGTGCCCGGCCTGCGCGGTCGATCAGAAAGATCGGCTGGTGGAGGTGGCGCACGGATCTTGACGGTGGTGCGAACGTACATGTGGCGGGTGTCGGGCGGGTGCCCGGCACCCGTGTCCGTTACCCGGGGCATTTCAGCCGACCACGCCCGAATAGCTTCACAAACATTTAAGACTCCTTGCGGTAGGGCCTAAGGCGGCCAGGTACAGGATGGATCGACGGGTCTCATCCTCCGAACGGAGTCCTCATGCGCCGAGATCGTAAGCAGCTACGCCTCACCATCTATGTGGTGGCGGTCCTGCTGGCCGCTGGTGGGGGAGTGGGGGTGTCGATCGCAGCGACGCAGCCGACGACGGGCCGGGTCGCGGTGACGGCCGGACCCAATGCGGCCGTGCTGGTCGCCCCGTACGTCGACATGGGCGTGTTGTCCAACGGTGGCAGCCTCCAGCAGCTGTCCGCGGGCAGCGGGATCAAGGCGTTCAGCCTGGCCTTCGTCACCTCGGCGGGCTGCAAGGCGAGCTGGTTCAACGCGTTCGATCCGCGTACCGGGGCGTTCCGGGACCAGATTGACGCCCTCCGGGCCCAGGGCGGTGACGTCAAGATCTCATTCGGTGGCGCCACCGGCATCGAACTGGCCCAGGCCTGCACCGACGTCAAGGCATTGCAGGCCGAGTACCAGGCCGTCGTCACCGCGTACGACCTGACGTTCCTCGACCTCGACATCGAGGGCGCGCCGCTCGCCGACACCGCCTCGGTCAACCGCCGGTCGCAGGCCATCGCCGCGCTGCAGAAGGCGAACCCCGGCCTCAAGGTCTCACTGACGTTGCCGGTGCTGCCGGAGGGCCTCACCCAGGACGGCCTGAACGTGGTCAAGTCCGCGGTGGACGCCGGCGTCGTCCTCGACCTGGTCAATATCATGGCGATGGACTACGGCCGATCCGCCCAGGACTACGGCGACCTGGCCATCCAGGCGGCGAAGTCGACCGCGGCACAGCTCGCCACCCTGCTCAACGTGGACAGTGCGCAGTCGTTCAAGCTGCTCGGTGTCACCCCGATGCTCGGCAAGAACGACGATCAGGGCACGTTCGCCCAGAGCGACGCCCGTGACCTGATCGCCTTCGCCAACGCCAGCCACGTCGGGTACCTGTCGGCCTGGGAGGCCAACCGCGACAAGAACGCGTGCATGGGCGCGCTGTTCCAGTGCACCAACGTCCCGCAGACGCCGTTCGAATTCAGCAAGATCCTGGCCGGCTTCACCGGCTGAGTGATCATCGGCAGCTGACCAGCAGGGTCCCCTCCACCGGCTACCCGGTGGAGGGGACCCTGCTCGGAATCCGTTCGGAAACTGTCGGCCCGGTGACGGACGATGGGGGGCATGCGCTTCCAGCCGTACCGTCGCGTGCTCGCCCGTCCGGGCGTGCGCCCGTTGCTGGCGGTCGGGCTGCTCGCCCGGGTGCCGCCGATCGCGGCCGGTATCACGCTCACCCTGCACGTCGTGCTGGACCTGCACCGCGGCTACGCGGCCGCCGGCCTCGTCGGCGCCGCCGCGACCATCGGCATGGCGCTGGGCGCGCCGGCGCTCGGGCGGTTCGTCGACCGGCGCGGGCTGCGGCCGATGTTGATCGTCACCACCGTCGCGGAGGTGCTGTTCTGGTCGGTGGCACCGCGACTGTCGTACCCGGTCCTCGTCGGGGTGGCCTTCCTCAGCGGGGTGCTGAGTCTGCCGGTCTTCTCCGTGATCCGCCAGTCGTTGGCCGCGCTGGTCCCGCCGGAGCAGCGCCGCGCCGCGTACTCGGTCGATTCCATGTCGGTGGAGATCTCGTACATGGCCGGCCCGGCCAGCGCGGTTCTCATCGTCACCGCGTTCTCGGCGACGGTGGCGATGTGGGTGGTCGGCGCGGCCATCCTGCTCGCCGGTCTCGGGCTCTACGCGCTCAACCCGGCGACGGTCAGCGCCGAGGAACCGGAGGCCGCCGCGGCGCCCGGCCGGGTACGGGTGCTGCACCTGCGCCTGGTCATGGTGCTGATCTCGGTCGCCGGTGCGACGTTCGTCCTCGGCGGCACCGACGTCGGCATCGTCGCCCTGCTGCGGGAAGCCGACCAGCTCCGGTGGAGCGGACTGGTGTTCGCCGTCTGGGGGGCCTACTCGCTGGCGGGCGGCTTCGTGTACGGCGTATTGCCGCGCCCGCTGTCCCCGTTGACGCTGATGGCGCTGCTCGGCCTGGGCACGATCCCGCTCGGCCTGGTCGGACACTGGCAGTGGCTGTGCCTGATGCTGCTGCCCGCCGGCATGCTCTGCGCCCCGTCGGTGGCGTCCAGCGCGGACACGGTGAGCCGGTTGGTGCCGTCGTCGGTGCGCGGCGAGGCGATGGGCTGGTACGGGTCGGCGTTGACCACGGGCATGTCGCTCGGCGCCCCGGTGGTCGGGTTCGTGGTCGACCGGAGCGGGCCGGCGTGGGCGTTCGTCCTCGCCGGAGCGGGCGGCGCAACCGTCGCGCTGGCCGCGATGCTCGTGCTGCGTCACCGGGCCCCGTCACCCGAGTCCGCCGTCGTCGCGACCGCCCTGCCGGAGGACGTTCGGACGCATCCGGTGGGTTAATCGTCGTTGACGATGGTGCCGGCGGCGGTCGGCGCGCAGGGCGCAGTCGTGGGACCGCGTCGCACCGGCACCGACCACCACGCAGCAGCGTCACCCACCGACAGGTACCGGCGCGAGCGGAAGCGTGCCACCTGGGGATCGTGGTCACTGACGCCGCGCGGACCGTCGGTGTCGTCGCCGGCCGGGTAGTCGGCGTTGACGTGCGCGGCCCGCATGTCGACCAGATCGCCGTACAGATTGTCGTTGACGAACAGGCTGTCCAGCGTCTGCGCCTGGCCGGCGAACACGTATGAGTAGGCGGCCGCCGGGTCGGCGGCGACCAGGTCGTCCCACAGGTTGTGCAGCCCGGCCCGGTACAGCCCGCCGAGCTGGTCGGACGGCGGAACGGAGTCGCCACGGGCGATCGGGTCGTCGGGGCGCGGAAACACGTTGAGGTCACCGCCGTACACGAGTCGGGCGTCCGGCGTGGCGGCCTTGATCGCCCGTGCGATTGCCGCACCGTACCCGGCCTGCTCGGTGCGCTGCCCGACCCGGGCGTCCGGAGTGGACGAATAGTGGTTGCTCACCGCCCAGAGGTCGTAGGTGTCACTACCGCCGGGCGTCGCGGCCACGACGAAGTGTGCGACCTGCGGTGCCCTGGTATACACAGTGGAGCCGTCGACCCCGGTGGACCGGTCCACATCGGACGGCAGTACCGCGTTGAGCGCCTTGGGATTCTGCACGTCGGAGTTGTACGGCAGGCCGGCCGACCGGTACGAGACGGTGGGGGCGGAGCCGAGGATCGGATCCGCCGCGGCGGGTGTCGGCAGGGACAGCCGGTCGGTGCGGTACAGGAAGGCGGCCGTGATGCCGCGGTCGTCGGCGCCGTCGCGGTCGTACGCGGTGTCGTAGCTCGGCCCGCCCCGGGCGGTGATCGCCAACGCCAGCTCCTGCAGGGTGTCGGGCCTACCGTCGGCGTTGTCGGCGGTACCGCAGCGCAGGGCGCCGGCCGTGACCGTACAGATGTCGGTGTCCTCGGCCTCCTGGATGAGCAGCAGATCGGGCGCCTTGAGATCGTCGACGACCTGGCTGGCGATGCCGTCCAGCCGGGTGCGGTACGCCGCCTCGCTCGCCGGTACGTAGTCGAACGGCGGGCTCACCCCGGGGCAGCCGGTGTTGCCGGCGAAGTCGCAGCCGTCGAACGGGTCGTCGCGGTAGTCGTACAGGTTCTCCACGTTGAAGGTGGCGATTGCGACCTGGTCGGCCCGGTCGGCCGGCAGCGGCGGATGGTTGGCCGCCGGGTCCGGGCCGGCGGTGAACGCCGCCCGCTCGGGCTGCACGCTGTACTTGTCGAAGCCGAACGTCAGCCCGCCGACCGCGTCGCCGGCGAGCGTGTCGAAGTCGCGGGCCGGCGGCAGCAGGGTGCCCGCGTCCCCGCTGGTCGCCTTGAGGCCCTGGCTGCCGATCAGGATCCGCTGGCCGTTGCCGTTGTCGAACAGCGTCGCCGGCACGTCGTCGAGCGGGTGCGCGTCGCGAAACGACCGGCGGGCGTACGGGTCCGCGCGGTGCACCAGCGGGTCGTCTCGGTCGAGCAGCCAGATCTCGGAGTCGGCGGTGGACGCGAACATGTCCCGCGCCCCGGTGACCGTGCTGGCGGCCCGTACCCGCAGCCGTTCGCCCTCGTGGCGTTCCCAGTACCGGTCGGCCGCCGTCGAATCGGCGGGCGGGGTCGCGTCGGTCACGGCAACCGCGGTGTCGACGTCGAGCCCGCTGGCGACGATGCGAATGAGCGACGCGCCGGACAGCTGGGTCTGGTTGAAAAACTCCGACACCCGCGCGCGCAGCACCACCTCGTCGCCGACGACGGGGGAGTACCCGCCGATCAGGGTCGTGAACCCCCCCATGAATACGAACACGCCGTCGGAACTGGTCGGGTCACCGTCGCCGGTGCCGAGCCGGCTCTGCAGGAAGAATCCGTACTGGCTGGCCCCGGCGGCGGTCCGCGACACGGTCGGCTGGGTGATCACGCCCCGCACGTCGTAGAGCAGGCCGCTGCTGGCGTTGCCGGTCGCCGGCGCCAGCGGGGACCGGTCGGTACGGCCGTCGTCGCCGTCGAGCGTGCGCCCCTGCACCTCGCCGACGGTCAGTACGGTGGTGCCCTCTCCGTACTCGGACAGGAGAAGATCCGTTGGCGCCGCGGCGGCGCGACCGGGGACCGACCCGAGAACGGACATCGCGACAGCGGCCACGGTCACCGCGACCACGGTCCTGATTAGACGCATGGATCCTCCGACCTCGCCAACGGACACCGGCACCGTACGGCCCGCGTCCGACGGTCGGCTGTCCCCAACCGGACGCGAGGGTGAACACGCGGGTCACGGCGCGGGTCACGCCGCCGGCCCCGGTGACCTACCGACGGGTACCGGGGCCGGCTCGCCAGGATCCAGGTGCCCGGGAAGAAAATCTTGCGCACCAGGACGATTGATTGCCTATCTTGAGACTCCCATGTGGCCCTCGATCGATGTTACGGTCACTCACCGACGTTAAATATTCACCTCATCGTGACCTGAGGTGCCTCGAAGAATCGACCCCGTCAGCTGGAGGGGATCGAGTCGATGACAAGCACTCGGCCCTACAACGACGACGAGTACCCCACCTACCGACCGGGCGGTCCACCGCCGGCGTCGCAGCGCGGCGGCGTCCCGGGCACGCCGCTGGGCCCGGACCCGCGCGCCGTCGGGCCGGCCCGCCCACCCGGTACGGTCTCGGGACGGGTCCGGGTGCCCGCCCACGGCGCGGTCCCGCCGCCGGACACTCCCGGCATACCGCGGCGTCCATGGGCACAGCCGGTCCTCGCGGATCCGTCGGCGGCGGGGCGGCGGTCGTCGATGCCGCCGGTCCGGCCGCGAGCGGTGGCGCGGCCATCGGCGGGTAGCGCGTTTGGGGGATCGGTGGCGCGACCCCCGGCGGTTGGCGGGTCGGTGGCGCGGCCGTCGGCGGGTGGAGCGGTTCGGGGACCGGTGACGCGACCACCCGCGGGCGGTGCGGTTCGGGGGCCCGCGTCGCCGGGGTCGACCACGACGACGATGTCGTTGCCATCGTGGCAGCTTGTGCCGCGCGCCCGGCCGGTACACCACGTCCGGCCCGAACGGGGCCGGCACTGGGCGGCGGTCATGGTGATTCTGCTCGGTGCGATGGCGGTCGGCGGTGGTGGTTTCTACCTTGTCAAGCAGGGCCCGGGTGGGGTCGGCGCGTGCCCGCCGTCGGTGCTGCGGATCGTCGCCACACCCGACATCGCCCCGCTGGTCCGGACGGCGGCGAAAGCCACCACCAAGCGGCGCTGCCCGTCGATCACGGTGGCGGCACAGGAGCCGGCCACCACCGTACGCGACATCCGCGCGCACCCGCCCGAGGTATGGATTCCGTCGACGACCGCGTGGCTGCGCCTCACCGGTACCGGCGGCGGGTACCCGGCGACGGGCACCTCGCTGGCCCGGTCCCCGCTCGTGGTTGCCGTCCCGCGCGCCCTCGCGCGGTCGCTGGGTTGGCCGGCCAAGCAGCCGACCTGGGCCGACCTGGCCGACGGGGCCTACGCCGGTCAGGTACCGCGGTTCAGCGTCGCCGATCCACTGAAGACCACGTCCGGCCTGCTCGCCGTGCTCGGTAGCCAGGCGGCCTTCGGCCGGTCCGGCGCCGACGCCGACCAAGTGAGAATGCGGACCCTTACCCTGCGCAGCCGGCTCGCCGACGCGAACGCCGACCCGGCGAAGCTGCTGCGCAAGGCCACCGACGCGGCGGACCCGGCCCGCCAGGTCGGCGTGTTCCCGGTCACCGAGCAGGTGCTGTGGTCGAGCATCAAGGCGACAGGCAGTTCCGGCATGGTCGGGTTGTACCCGCCGGACGGGCTGATCGAAGCGGACTATCCACTGGTGATGTCGGCGCGGATGGAGCATGACCAGGCCCGGCGGCCCCTCGTGGACCGGCTGGTCTCCTGGCTGCGGGGTGGCTCCGGCGCGCGGGCGCTGGTCGACCGCGGGTTCCGGCCGGCACATGGCACCGCCAGCGACGCCGCGCCGTCCGCCGACGGGCTGGTCCGCCGCTACGCGTCGGCGGTCACCGTGCCGCCCGACCCGGGTACCGTCACCGAATCGGCGACCACGTGGTCACGGTACCGGCCGCTGACCGTCCAGGTCATGCTGCTGGTCGACGCGTCGGCCTCGATGAACGACCAGGTCACCGACCGGGCCGGGCGGCCGACCACCAAGGCGGCCCTGCTGCGGGAATCCGCGCAGGACGCGGTACGGCTCTTCGGTAAGGACACCAGCGCCGGGTTGTGGCAGTTCCCGTCCGCACGCGCGGCCGGACCCTACGACGAGGTTGTTCCGTTCGGCCCGCTCGCCGGTGCGGTCGGCGGACTGTCCCGGCGGGACGCCCTCGGCCGGGCGCTCGCCGTGTACCGGGCGTCGGGCCGCAGCGGCGCACCGCTGTACGACACGATCCTCCGCGGCCAGGCCGAGATGCGGCGGTGGGCCAAGCCCAACGCGAAAACGTTGATCTTTGTGCTCAGCGACGGGCACGACTCCGGTACCGGCGGCCGCTCGGCCTTCCTCTCCCACCTGACCCCCGACGTTCCGGTGTACGGCCTCGGCTACGGTCTCGGCGCCGACATGACGACGCTGCAGGAAGCCGCCCGCCTGACCGGCGGTCAGGCGATGGCCGC
>JAVHWE010000267.1:0-4349 GCA_032160285.1 Micromonosporaceae bacterium
GCGCCGGAGCCGGTCGCCGGATCGGCGGGCACGATCTACTGCACCACCTCCAGCCGGGCGCTCGCCGGCGGTGTCGCGCACCTTCTCAACCGGCTCGGCATCGCCACCCGCACCTGTCGCGTGAGTCCCGACGACCCGCATCGTCCCGGCTACCACGTGTCGATCGTCGGGGGTACCGCGATGCGCCGGTTCTGTACCGACGTCGGGGTGTGCGATTCCGGTGGCCGGCACGTCGCCGCGTTCCGGACCGCCACGGCGACGGTCGAGGAGAGCGACGACCGGCCGGCAGCCGACGACGTGTACTGGGATCAGGTGGCCTCCGTCGACGAGATCGGACGGCTGCCGGTCTTCGATGCCACCGTGAAGGGGACCCACAACTTCATCGCGGACGGCATCGTCGCCCACAACTCGATCGAACAGGACGCCGACGTCGTCATCCTGCTGCACCGCGACGACTACTACGACAAGGAGTCACCGCGTGCCGGTGAGGCGGACTTCATCGTCGCCAAGCACCGCAACGGGCCGACCGACACCGTCACGGTCGCCGCCCAACTGCACCTGTCCCGGTTCGTCGACATGGCCCTCTAGTCAGCCGCCGACCAGCAACTCGACCACGGCCGCGTCGTCGACCTGGGTGAAGTCGTCGTACCAGCGGCTCACCGCGGTGAAGTCGTCCGGCTGGACCGGGCACACCACGTCGTCGGCGACCAGGCGGAGTTCGTCGACCGCCTGCGGTGAACCGACCGGCGCCGCAACGACGACCCGCTCGGCACCGAGCCGACGGGCGACCGCGACCGCCGCCCGGGCGCTGGCTCCGGTCGCCAGACCGTCGTCCACCAGCAACGCGATCCGGCCCCGGAGGTCGAGCGGCGGAAGGCCGGCACGGTAGCGGCGTTCCCGGCTCGCCAGTTCGGCCGTCTCCCGGCGTACCACCCGGTTGATGCTGTCGACCGGCAGTCCCGCGGCGATGTCGTTGTTCAACACGCACACTCCCCCCGGGCCGAGCGCCCCGAACGCCACCTCGGGCGCCCATGGCACGCCCAGCTTGCGGACGACCAGTGCGTCGAGGGGGGCGCCGAGGCGGCGGGCGAGTTCGGCGGCAACCGGCACACCACCCCGTACCAGGCCGACCACGACCAGGGTCGGTGCCGACGCGTACCCGGCCAGCGGCCTGTACAGCGCCGCGCCCGCCGCCTGACGGTCGCGGAAACTCATCCCCCCTGTGTACGCCCGGTCGCGGCCGATCGCGACGAAATCGACGGTGTATTGCACCGGGGTGGATCCGCCGGCGTGGCAGCCGGCGACGGAATGGGCGGTACCGCGCCGAGTGCCGGTCGCCACACCAGGTACGCGATCGGATACAACAGGTACCCGAACCGGGTCGTCGGCAGCAGCGCGATCGCGGCGGTCAGCCCACCGGCGCAGATCAGTGCGGCGGCCGCGGCGTCGCGTGGGGGGCGCCGTAGCAGCCACCAACAGATCGCGAGGCCCGCCGCGGCCAGCAGCGCCGTCGCGATGAACCGCCCACCGGGTACCGACGCGGCGATCAGGTGACCCGGAAACGGGGACGCGGCGGGGCTGGCGACCAGGCCGTGACCGAGCGGAAAGGCGACAAGGTTTTCCGCCGCCGCGGCCGGGTCGACGACCAGCGCGGGTACGACGGCAAGGAGGGGCAGTCCGACGGCCGGCACGGCGTACCGGGTCGTCCGGCCCCTGGTCGCGGCCACCACCAGCAGCACGGCGGCCACCGGCCAGGCGAACAGCTTCAACGCCCCGGCCACACCGATGGCCACACCGCTGCCGGCGAACCGCCCGCGTGCGGCGAAAGCCAGTGCGAGCAGGCACAACCCGAGTACGGGAAGGTCGTCGCCGCCGACCGCGAGAGTCAGCGCGCAGATCGGCAGTACCGTCACCGCCTGCCCGGCCCGTACCAGCGCCGCGCCGTCCGCCCGGACGGCGAGCAGACGCAGCGCGATGACCAGCGCAATGGCGGTGACCAGCGCGAACCACACTCTCGCGTCGGTCCACCACGCGTCACCGACGAGCGCCCGCGGCAGACCGAAAAGCGCCATACCCGGCTGGTACGGGACGTATCCGAGGATCCGTTCGTCGGGTGGCAATGACGCGATCGCCGCCCGGCCCAGATACGGCGTACCGGTGTCGAGCAGTCGCTGCCCGGCACGTTCGACGACCGTCACCTCCTCCTGCCGCCGGCCCGACACGGCCTGGGCGACGAGCGGCACCAGGACGGCCGCGACCCAGGTCAACCCGGTCAACGCGGCCCGCGCGCCAACCCGGCGAACCGGGATACCGGGGCTGGTGTTGCGACGGTCGGTGACGGCATGTCCGATCAGCTGGCCGACGACGCACAGGGTCGCGGCCGCGTACCCGACAAGCGCGATGCGACCCCAGTCGCGGTGCGGCTCAAGGGTGGAACTGGTGGCCGTGAGCAGCGCGAACACCGTGGACACCGCGTACAGGGCGAGATCACCGGCAAGCCCGCCAGCCGTCCGGTCGGCGCGACGGAGTACCTCGGCCAGCCGTCCGATCATGCGCGACAGTCTGGCAGATCGGCGCGGTGGCGGCCGGGTGGATCAGCTGCTGCGGTCGAGGCGCTGGTTACCGGTACGGCCCCGACGCGAAATCCGGACCACCGATCCGGCCTCGTGCAGCGGTTCGGCGAGCGTGCCGGGGTGCCCACCGAATCCGCGTCCGAGCGTCGCGATCATGGCGTCCAGCGGCATCGCCCGGGCGAACAGGTACCCCTGCGCGGCGGCACACCCCAAGGACCACAGCTGCCGCCGTTGATCTTCACTCTCCACACCCTCGGCCACCACGATCAGGTCCAGGCTGCGCCCGAGGTCGATCGTGGACCGCACCACGGCCGCCGCGGCCGGCGACGCCATCGAAGAGACGAAACTGCGATCGACCTTCAACTCCTGTACCGGGACGCGGGCCAGGGTCGACAGCGACGAGTACCCGGTACCGAAGTCGTCGAGCGCGAGGAGGATGCCGGCCGCGCGGAGGGTGCCGAGGACCTCGTCGACCACCTCCAGCTGACTGAGCATCAGCGACTCGGTCAGCTCGATGACCAGCGCGTCGGCCGGCAGTTCGTACCGGTCGAGGCTGGCCTTGACCGTGTCCGGGAACCGTGGGTCCAGCAGGCTGCGCGGCGACACGTTGACCGCCACCGGGATGTTGTAGCCGGCCGCTCGCCAGGCGACCGCCCCGCTGAGCGCCTGTTCGAGGACCGTCTCGGCGAACGCGGGCAGCTGGGTCGAGCGTTCGATGGCGTCGAGGAACTTGGCCGGTGACAGCTCCCCGTGGTCGGGATGCTGCCACCGGGCGAGCGCCTCGGCCCCGATCACCTCGGCGGTACCGAGATCCACGATGGGCTGGAAGACGACGATGAACTCACCGTCCGCAACGGCCCGGCCGAGGTCCCCGACCAGTATCAGCGAGTCGATGTTCGCGGTGTCCCGGGTCGCCGCATACCTGGTGACCGGCTGGCCGGTACGTTTCGCCTGGTACATGGCCACATCGGAGCGCCGCAGCAGTTCGGCGATGTCGGCGCTGCCGTCGGCGATCGCGATGCCCGCGCTGGCCTCGACGCTGATCCGCATGCCGTCGAGATCGATCGGCGCCGCGATCGACGCGAGGATCGTCTGTGCCCGCGGCATCGCCACGGCCGGCGCGGTCAGCTCGGTGAACAGGATCGCAAACTCGTCCCCGCCGAACCGGGTGACCAGGTCGCCCCGGGTGGCGAGGGCCTCCAGCCGGCGGGCGATCTCGATCAGTACCCGGTCCCCGGCCGCGTGGCCGAGAGTGTCGTTGACTTCCTTGAACCGGTTCAGGTCGAGCAGCATGAGCGCGGTGACACCGCGTGCGGGCGTACCGAGTACCTCGGCCGCATACTCCTCTAGTCGGCGCCGGTTGGCCAACTGTGTCAGTGAGTCACGGGTAGCGGCGAGCGCGTGACGGGCGGCAAGCTGCTGCGTCGCGAGGTGGGCTGATGCGTTGCGGATCGCGGTACGCAGGGCTGCGGCGAACGTTCGCAGCGTGTACTGCTCCCGTTCAGTCAATTGCACCTTCCCGTGGAAGCATAGCCGCAGCTCGCCGAGGGGGTCGTCGCCGTGATGCCCATCGAGCGCGATAGGGGCAACCGTGCCGGGCATGGTGCTCGCGTGATCCGGGGAGCCGTCGTATACCACTCGGCCGTCGGCACCGCGGACCAGCCGGCGAGGCAGCCCATGTCGGCTGATCTCCACCTCCGCCTCGTCCGCCGAGAACAGTTCCGCCGCACGCAGAACCGCCCCACGCAGCACGCCGTCCAGATCGACGGAGTTCAT
>JAVHWE010000273.1:0-6036 GCA_032160285.1 Micromonosporaceae bacterium
CAGCTCCGCCCCGGCGCGCCGGGCAGCTCCGCCGGTACGTGGCGGGCCCCCGTCGCCGGGACGCGGCGGGCTACTCCGGTGGCAGGCGGCGGGACAGCGCGGCGGCCGCGGCAGCCGCTCCGGCCCGGAGCCGTTCGACGATCTCCGCGGCGGGCAGCTCCTCGGCGAGTGGATGCGCCTGGCCGGCCCATAGGTTCATTAGCGACGGGTCACCCGCTTGTCGGGCGGCCGCGCGTAGCGGCGCGGTGATCTGGTGGACGTGGGGGTACGCGGCCGGCGCCCACGGGTCGAACAGCCGTATGAAGTCGTTGATCATGCCTCGGGCCAGTCGCCCGGTGAAGGCCCGCGTCAGGCGGGTGTCGCCGGCGCCCGCCACGGCCGCCCGGTGTACCGGCGAGGTGCCGGCCTCGGGTGCCCGCAGGAACGCGGTACCCAGCGCGCCCGCGGCGGCACCGGCGACGAGGACGGCGGCCAGACCCGGTCCGTCGGCGATGCCCCCGGTCGCCACCAGCGGTACCCGCGACCGGGCGGCGACCAGGCGCAGCAGCGGGAGCAGGGCGTACTCGTCGGTGTCCGCCACCCCGCCGCGGTGCGCGCCCGCCTCCATCCCCTGCACGATCAGCGCGTCGACGCTCACCTCGTCGGCGGCGGCGACGGCGCTCGGATGCGAGACGGTCACCCAGACCTCGGTACCCCGCGCGTGCAGCGCGTCCACGACGTCGGCGGTGGGCACCCCGAACGCGACGGACACCACGGGTACCGGTTGCGCGATCAGCAGCCGCAACTTCTCCGCGTACCCGTCGTCGCCGCCGGTCGGCGTGCCGAGGTCCACCCCGTACCGGTGCGCCGTCGGCGCCAGTCGCTCCACGTACCCGGCCAGGGCGACCCCGTCGACCGCCTCGTCGGCGGCCCCGGATGGTGGCGCGAACGCGGTGGCCCCGGCCGGCCGGGCGGGCGGCGCGAAGAGGTTCACCCCGAACGGCCGGTCGGTGCGGGTGAGGGTGTCGGCGATGTCGGCGGCCAGCCGCTCGACCGACAGGTATCCGGCCGCGAGGAACCCGAGTCCGCCGGCGTTGGAGACGGCCGCGGCCAGCGCCGGGGTGGACGGGCCGCCGGCCATCGGCGCGGCCACCACGGGTACGCGCAGCCCGTCGAGTATCCGGCTCACGCCGACGTCCCGGTGCGCGGGGATCGCATCGCGGGCGACTGAGGGGTCTTCACCATCGCAGCATGGCACGGATCACCGGGGAGACGAGATCCGCGCCGCCCCCTCACGCCCCGCTAGGGGACGAGGCGAGAGGGGGCGGGCGGACGCCGGTGTCGCTACTTGATGAGGAACAGGTAGTCGGCCTGGTAGTCAACCTCGGCCGTAGGGTGCGCCGTTGCATCGCAGGCGCCCGCGGGAGCGACGCCACCCACAGTGTTCAGGCGCTCAGCCTCCAGAGCACCCGCCAATTGGCCGGTCTTCGCCCCGGTCTGGGTGAGATCGAGGTCCAGTTCAGCGATGTTGCCGGCGCCGTTGGGCAGGCGGGTCAGGACGGTTCCGGTGACCGAACTACCGTCGCGGGACACCCACTGCGGCGGGCCCGTGACGTCCGCGACGAACGAGTGCCGGATCCCGGTCTGTAGCCGGGCACTCACGTTGAGCTGCGTGTACGCGAACGTACCGTCGGCCTGCGCGGTGCACGCGTAGATCTGCCTGCCCTGTACCACCGACGCGACGAAGCTGGACGAGTTGAACGGTCCCGCGGCGGAGCCGGAGCCGAACAGTTGCCCGCGTACCGCGCCGGCGGGGAATTCGGTGGTGTGCAGGTTGACGTAGAACGCGGCCGGATCGCGGCTGATCTGTCCGATCAGGTCCGGCGCGACCCCGGTGACGACACCGGCGACACCGCTGATCGTGGCGGGTAGCCCGGTGGGCGCGGCGAAGAAGGGAACCACGACCGGGCCGCCGACGCCGGAGCTGCCCTGGTGGATGTGGCCGGCGACGGGTGCGCCGATACCGCTCCAGGCGAACGCGAACTCGACCTGGCCGTAGCTGGCGCGCACGAACGCCGCCGCGTGGCCGTCCGGGTCGCCGCCCGCCGGTACCTCCTGGGTACCGTCGAGGAGCGCGGTCAGCGGGCCGCCGCGCAGGAACGAGTTCAGGTCGACCGGGTGGGTCGCCTTGTGCAGCTGGCCGCGGACCGCCCCGGCGGGGAACTCCGCGGTGTGCAGGTTGACGTAGAAGGCGCCGGGGTTGGCGAGGATCGCGTCGAGCACAGCCGGGTCGGTGACGGTCGCGGCGCCGACCACGGCGGTCAGCCCGGCGGTCAACCCGGCGCCGAAGAACGGCACCACCACGGCGCCCGCGGTACCGGCGGCACCGGTGTGGATGTGGCCGGCGACCGGGGCGGTGATGCCCGTCCACTTGATCGCGAACGCGACCTGGTTCCCCTGGATCTTCAGTACCTCGACGGCCTGACCGTCCGGGTCGCCGGCCGCCGGCGAACCGGCCGCGCCGGGTACCTCGTTGCGCCCGTTGAGGGCGGCGACCAGGTAGGTCGGGTCGGCGGCGGTGACAGTGGGCGGCGCGGCGGCCGGATCAGTGCCGGCGGAGGCCGAACCGCCGAGCGAGAGCACGCCCAGGGTGCCGAACGCGGTGGCCGCGACCAGCGGAAGGGCGAGACGGGTACGCAGAGTGCGCATCATTCGGGTGCTCCTCTGAGGGGCTTCACCGGCGTTGACTACGCCGGGCAACGTCGCTGACACGATTCCTCGCGTTGTTCGGTTCACGATCTGCCCAAGATTCTCGGTTGATCGTGGAGGCCCTCAGGGTGGCCGGGGAGATCATCCCAGTGGCCGGAGCTGGCGCGCGATGAGTTACGGTTATCAATGTGTACCAGGTCGGAGCCGATTTGACAGGCCATTGAGCTGGACAAATGGCAAGGAGATCGCTCGGTCCCGGCCGGATTACGCACAGCAATCGATTCTGTGCCAGACCCTTTGCCCGCCCTTAACCCCTGCCTGCGGCTATTGACACATGTCTGACCTGCGATGTCTTATGTGGCCTGCGCTCCTCACGCACACCCACCGGTGTGTCCAAATCCTGCGCACCCCCTCACCCGCAGGGAAGGACATCAATGGCTCCTCGCCTCATCCGTAACGCCGCCATCGCGCTCAGCGCCGGCGCGCTCGCGATCCCGCTGATCGCCACCGTCGCGAACGCGGCCGACAGCCGGTCGGACCTGCCGGGTACGGTGCCCGGCTGGGCCCAGCCGGCCCGGGCCACCGCCACGCCGGCGGCATCGCAGAAGATGTCGTTCACGGTCGCGCTGGCACTGCGCAACGCGGTCTCCGCCGAGCGTGTCGCCGCCGCCGTCGCCGACCCGGCGAGCCCGCAGTACGGCAAGTACCTGACACCACAGCAGTTCAACGCCGCGTACGCGCCGAGCGACGCGTCGGTCGCGCGGGTGAAGAGCTTCCTGACCGGCCAGGGGATCAAGGTCGACGGTGTCGCCGCCGGTAACCGGTGGGTCACCGCCACCGGGACGATCGCGCAGGTCAATGCCGCCTTCGGTACCGAGATGAAGACGTACCTGTGGCGCGGCAAGCAGTTGAAGGCGCCGTCGAAGATGGTCTCCGTGCCGACCTCGGTCAAGGCCGACGTGCTCGCGGTGACCGACCTCGACGAATCGGCCCGACTACGGCGACCGGCCAACCGCCGGGTCGACCCGGCCACCGCCGCCGCGGTCGCACCGCGGGCGGCCCCGCCGGCACCCGGCAAGTGCTCCACCTTCTGGGGTCAGAACTCGCAGACCCTGCCCGCCGCATACGGCAAGACCACGTTCCCGACCTACATCTGCGGGTACACCCCCGACCAGTTGCAGAGCGCGTACGAGGTCAAGCCGGCCCTGGTCAACGGCCAGAACGGGCACGGCACCACGGTCGCGATCATCGACGCGTTCGCCTCGCCGACGATGCTGGCCGACGCCAACTCCTACGCTGCCGCCTTCGGGCAGCCGGCGTTCGCCGCCGGCCAGTACACCGAGAAGGTGTTCCGGCCGTTCCAGCTCCAGACGGAGTGCGGCGGCGAGGCGGGCTGGAACGGCGAGGAGACGCTCGACGTCGAGGCCGTACACAGCCTCGCTCCCGGCACGAACGTGCACTACGTCGGTGCCCGCGACTGTGACCAGGGCATCGACGAGGCGATCAACGACGTGATCCAGAACCGGTCCGCCGACATCGTCAGCAACTCGTACGGCAACCTCGGTGAGGACCTGCCCGCCGCGGCGATCGCCAAGGACCACGCCATGTTCATCCAGGCGGCGGCCGAGGGCATCGGCTTCTACTTCTCGTCCGGTGACTCGGGCGACGAGGTGACGCTCGGCAACCTGCCGTCGGCGCAGCCGGACTACCCGGCCTCCGACTCGTTCGCCACCTCCGTCGGCGGTACCAGCCTCGGTATCGACGCCGCGAACGGTTACCAGTTCGAGACCGGCTGGGGCAGCGATGTCGACCGGGTCGACTTCACCAAGACGCCGGCCGCCTACACCGCGCCACCGCCGGGGTCGTTCTTCTTCGGCGCCGGTGGCGGGGTGAGCGTGAACTTCACCCAACCCGCGTACCAGCGGGGCAAGGTACCGGCAAGCCTGTCCCGGCAGTTCGGCGGCGCACCGATGCGGGTGTCACCCGACGTCGCCGCGGTGGCCGATCCGTTCACCGGCTTCGTCATCGGCGAGACCGTCGACGGCGCGTTCGGACTGAGCGCCATCGGTGGTACCAGCCTGGCCTGCCCGGTGTACGCCGGCATCCAGGCGCTGGCCAGTACCGGTCGCCGGACGCGGATCGGGTTCGCCAACCCGCTGCTGTACGGGCTGCGATCGTCGGTGTTCCACGACGTGGTCCCGTCGCGGGTCCCGCTGGCGGTGTCCACGCCGAGCGGTTCGGCCCTGGTCACGTTCGACCGGGACTCCACGCTGGCCACCTCGTTCGGCTATGACGATGTGACCGGCCTGGGCAGCCCGCGCGGTCAGGGCTACCTGAACGCGGTCCGCAACGGCCGGTAGGAAACGGCCGTAGGAATCGTCTGACGGACGGGTCCCCCTACACCTCGTGATCGGCGAGGAGTAGGGGGACCCTCTTCTCGCCGTGCAGTGGCGGGGAGTCGAGGCCGCAGTGGAAGTCACCCCGGCCGGCGCGCGGGGCGCCGCGCCCGGCGCGGTGGGCGCCGCCGAGGGTGAGCGCGGCGACCAGACCACCCAGTACGCACACGGCGGCGGCCAGGTAGCAGGCGGCGCGGAAACCGGCGGCGAACGCGTCCGGGTGCAGGTACGTCAGCTCACCGATGCCCGCCGCTGCCGGCAGCACCGCGATCGTGATCAGGCCACCGGCCCGGGCCACGTCGTTGTTGACCGCAGACGCGGTGCCGGCACGTTCGGCCGGTACCGAGCTCAGGGCCGTCGCGGTCAACGGGGCGACCGTGGCGGCCAGACCCAGGCCGAGCACCACCACCGCCGGCGCCACCTCGGTCAGGTAGTCGCCGCCGGCTCCGATCCGGGCCATCAACGCGATGCCCGAAGCGACCAGCAGCGGCCCGACCGACATCTGCAGCCGCGGCCCGATCCGTGCCGCCAGCGCCCCCGACCGGGCCGACAGCAGCAGCATGATGACGGTCAGCGGCAGCAGCGACGCGCCGGAGGCCACCGGCCCGTACCCGCTGACCTGCTGTAACTGGATCGGCAGCAGGAACAGCACCGCGCCGAGCGCCCCGTACACGATGAACGTGACCGCGTTTGTCGCGCTGAACTGGCGGCTGGCGAACAGGCTCAGCGGCAGCAGCGGATGGTCGACGCGGCGCTCCCAGGCGACGAACGCGACCAGCAGCCCCGCCCCGGCGGCCAGCGCCCCGACGATCCCGGCCGAGCCCCAGCCCAGCCGGGAGCCCTCGGTGAGCCCGAAACACAGTCCGATCAGGGACATGGTCACCAGCGCCCCGCCGGTCAGGTCGATACGGCCGGTCGCCGCGGTGTCCCTGGTCTCGGGCAGGTGGCGCAG
>JAVHWE010000288.1:0-5766 GCA_032160285.1 Micromonosporaceae bacterium
CCGACGGCTCCTACGAGATCCGGGCCCGGTTCAAGGAGAACGCCTCGCGCGGACGCAGCCAGCCGTTCCTGGACGGCGCGCCCCTCGGCCCGGGCATCGACCACCAGTACCCGGGGCGGGTGTTCCAAGGTGTGGAGTTCCGCGAGCGGGTGCTCGGCGTGCGCACGCTCACCGCGGGCCGGCACACCTTCGCGTTCGCGTCGACGGGGACCTCCGGCACGTCGCTTGCGGTCGGCGTCGACTACCTGAAGCTGACCCCGACCCTGGACCGGGACCGCGTGGTGTTCGAGGCGGAGGCCGCCAGCGTCGGCTCCAGCATCGCGCTCACGATGACCGCCGAGACCGCGGCGAGCCCCAGCGGCAGCGGCGGTTTCCAGGTGTTGCCGGCGACCGGCACCGACGACTGGGTGGATTTCCAGGTGACCGCGCCGAAGGCCGGCCACTACCGGCTTACGTCGATGGTCAAGAAGACCGCCGCCCGGGGCCAGTTCCAGGTGCGGTCGGGCGGCGCGCCGCTCGGCGACGTCGTCGACCTCTACCTGCCCACGGGGGACGGCGATTATCAGTACCTTGAGGTTGACCACGGCACGCTGGTGTTCGACGAGGCCGGTAGCAGGACCCTGCGGTACGCGGTCGTCGGTCGGAATGCCGCGTCGACGTCGTGGCAGCTCGGCATCGACTACCTGGTGCTGACGCCGGTCGGCCAGATCACGCTCGGCGGCCCGACCACCGTCCGGGTCGGTCAGCGCGTCCAGCTCGAGGTCGGCTTCGTCGACGTGGAGCTGTACACGGCGAAGAAACACGTGCTGTGGAGCGTGGACGGCGCCGACACCGGGGCGGCCGCCTACGTCGACGACGCCGGCATGGTCACCGGACGCCGCGCCGGTACCGCCGTGGTCCGGGTTCGCAGCCTGGTGGACCGGAGCGTGACCGCCACGATGACGATCACCGTGACCTGACTCCAACCACGAAAACGCACGCCGACGAACGGAGAACACGCATGACCGACGCCCTGACTGTGATCATGAACGGGGTGACCGGCCGGATGGGCTATCGGCAGCACCTCGTGCGGTCGGTGCTGGCGATCCGGGAGTCCGGTGGCGTACTGATGGCCGACGGCCGGCGGGTGCAGCTCGAACCCTTGCTGGTGGGGCGCAACGCGCTGAAGCTCGCCGAGATCGCCGGCCGGCACGGCGTCGAGCGGTGGACCACCAGCCTGGACGAGGCTCTGTCGGACAGTTCGGCGAAGGTGTACTTCGACGCCCAGCTGACCAACGTCCGGGAGGGCGCCCTGCACGCCGCGATCGCCGCGGGCAAGGCCGTCTATACCGAGAAGCCGGTGGCGGCGACGCTCGACGGTGCGGTCGGGCTGGCCCGGGCGGCCCGGGCGGCCGGTGTGCCCAACGGGGTGGTCCACGACAAGCTGTTCCTGCCCGGTCTGCTCAAGCTGCGCCGCCTGCTCGACGCGGGGTTCTTCGGTCGGGTGCTCTCGGTGCGCGGCGAGTTCGGCTACTGGGTGTTCGAAGGTGACTGGCAGCCCGCCCAGCGGCCCAGCTGGAACTACCGGGCCGCCGACGGCGGCGGCATCGTCAGCGACATGTTCTGCCACTGGAGCTACGTGGTGGAGAATCTGATCGGGCAGATCGACGCGGTGACCGCCAGGGCGGTCACCCACATCCCGCGCCGGGTCGACGAGTACGGCGCGGCGTACGACGCGACGGCCGACGACGCGGCGTATGCGATCTTCGAGCTGGCGGGCGGTGCGATCGTACAGATCAACTCGTCGTGGTGTGTCCGGGTGCACCGCGACGAGCTGGTCGAGTTCCAGGTCGACGGCGTCGACGGGAGTGCCGTCGCGGGGCTGCGGAGCTGCCGATTCCAGCACCGGGCCGGTACCCCGCTGGCGGTGTGGAACCCGGACCTACCGGACTCCAACGACTACCGCGCCGGCTGGCAGGACGTGCCCGACAACCAGGTGTTCGACAACGGGTTCAAGGCGCAGTGGGAACAGTTCGTCCGGCACGTCGTCGACGGTGAACCGAATCCGTACGACATCGCGGCGTCGGCCCGCGGCGTGCAGCTCGCGGAGGCGGGCCTGCGGTCCTCGGCCGAGGGGCGACGGGTCGTCCTGGCGGGGCTGGATCTGTGAGCGCCACGGTGGCCACCCCGGCCGGCCCGGTCCACCTCGGCGATCCGCCGGTGTGGGCCCGGCCGGCCGGGCCGTTCACCAGCCGGGTCGCGTACGCGGCGGCGCACGTCATCCCGTACGGGTGGGCAGACAACAGCCCGACGGCTCCGGCGACCGTCGACTGGGACACGACGCTGGCCTTCCGCCGCCACCTGTGGTCGTGGGGGCTGGGTGTCGCCGAGGCGATGGACACCGCGCAGCGGGGAATGGGCCTGGACTGGGCGGCCACCCGGGAACTGATCGTCCGCAGCTCCGCCGAGGCCGCCACGGTCGGCGGCCGGATCGTCGCCGGCGCCGGCACCGACCACGTGGCGCGCCGGCTCGGTACGCTCGCCGAGGTCATCGCCGCGTACACCGAGCAGATCGCCGTCGTGGAGGACGCCGGTGCCACCGTAGTGATCATGGCTAGCCGGCAGCTCGCCGCGCTCGCCACCTCGCCCGACGACTACGCGAACGTGTACGACCGGCTGCTCACACAGGTCCGCCGGCCGGTCGTGCTGCACTGGCTGGGCGAGGCGTTCGACCCGGCGCTCGCCGGGTACTGGGGCAGCGACGACCTGGACAAGGCCGCCGACACGGTGGTGGACCTCATCACCGCGCACGCCGCCGCGGTGGACGGGATCAAGGTCTCGGTACTGGACGCCGCCCGCGAGGTGGACCTGCGCCGGCGGCTGCCGGCCGGGGTACGCCTGTACACCGGCGACGACTTCCACTACGACGAGCTGATCCGGGGTGCCGACGGGTACTCAAGCGACGCCCTGCTCGGGGCGTTCGCGGCGATCGCGCCGGCCGCGTCGGTTGCGCTGCAGGCGCTCGACCGCGACGACGTCAGCTCCTACGACGCCGCCATCGCGCCGACGATGCCGCTGTCGCGGCACCTGTTCGCGGCGCCGACCCCGTACTACAAGACCGGCATCGCGTTCCTGAGCTGGTTGGCCGGCCACCAGCCGGGCTTCGTCATGGTGGGCGGCCTGCACAGCGGCCGCGGCCTACCGCACCTGGTCCGGGCCGCCGAGCTGGCCGCCAACGCCGGGGTGCTGCCGGACCCGGATCTCGCCGCGACCCGGCTGCGGTCGTTGCTGGCGGTCGCCGGGGTCGACACATGAGCGAGCGAGGGCCGGCATGAGTGGCGGACCGAACCGGCTGTCCATGAACCACAAGACGGTCACCTCGTGGAGCGTTCCGGATTTCGTCGACGGCTGCGCGCGGGCCGGTATCGGGGCGGTCGGCCTGTGGCGGGAGCCGGTGGCGCAGACCGGCCTGGCCCGGACGGCGAAGCTCGTCACCGACGCCGGGCTGCGGGTGTCGTCGCTGTGCCGCGGTGGCTTCTTCACCGCGGCCGACCCGGACACGTACCGCGCCGCCTTGGACGACAACCGACGGGCCATCGACGAGGCCGCCGCGCTCGGCGCGCCCTGCCTGGTACTCGTCGTCGGCGGGCTGCCCGCCGGTTCGCGGGATCTGGTGGGCGCCCGGGCGCGGGTCGCCGACGCGCTGGCGACGCTCGGCCCGTACGCCGAGCAGGCCGGCGTACGCCTCGGTCTCGAGCCGCTGCACCCGATGTTCTGCGCGGACCGGGCCGTCGTGTCGACCCTCGGGCAGGCGACCGATCTGGCCGAGGCGGTGCCGGGCGTGGGTGTCGTGGTGGATACGTACCACGTCTGGTGGGATCCGGCGGTGTGGGCGCAGATCGCCCGCGCCGGCGAGAAGATCGTGAGTTACCAGGTGTGTGACTGGCTCACCCCGCTACCGGCCGACGTCCTGCTCGGCCGGGGTGTGATGGGCGATGGGCACATCGAATTCGAGCCACTGACCGCGGCGGTCCTGGCGGCCGGCTACACCGGGGATATCGAGGTGGAGATCTTCAACGCCGATGTCTGGGCCACCGATCCCGATACCGTGACCGCGACGGTGGTCCGGCGGTACGCCGAGCATGTCGGTCATGTGGTGGGGTAGCGGCGGATGCCCACGGTGAGGCGGGTACGACCGGTCGTCGCGGCCGCCGCGCAGCCGACCCTGGGCGACGTTGCCCGACTGGCCGAGGTGTCGGTGGCGACGGCGTCGCGGGTGCTCAGCCCGGGTAACCGTGAGCCCAGGCCGGCCCTGCGCGTTCGGGTCCTCGCCGCGGCGGAGCGGCTCAACTACACGCCCAACGCGAACGCCCGGGCGATCGCGCGCGGCGGCAGCGACATCGTCGGCCTCATCGTCTCCGATCTCAGTGATCCGTACTTCTCCACCATCGCGGCCGGTGCCATCCGGGTGGCCGACGAGCACGGGGTCCTCACCACCCTCGCCGACACCCGGCGTGATCCGCGTCGGGAGATCGACTACCTGTCGGCGCTGCGTCGTCAGCGGGCGCGCGGCGTCATCGTGGTCGGCAGCCGGATGCGCGACGAGGCGTTGCACGCCGCGTTCGCCCGGGAACTCGCGGCGTACCGGTCGACCGACGGCCGGGTCTCGGTGATCAGCCAGCCGCGCCTGGACGCGGACACCATCGCGGTGTCCAACCGGGCCGGGGCGCGGGCCCTGGCCATCGAGCTCTGCCGGCTCGGTTACCGGCGGTTCGCCGTCCTGGCCGGGCCCGCAGACCTGATCACGGCCACCGACCGGCTGGCCGGCTTCAAGGCCGGCCTGACCAAGTGCGGTGTCGAACTGCCCCGGTCCCACGTCATCCACGGCGAGTTCACCCGCGACGGCGCGTACGCCGCGGCCCTGCGGCTGTTGGCGGACGGGCCCGCGGTCGACTGCATCTTCGCCGTCAACGACGTCATGGCGGTCGGTGTCATCGCCGCCGCCCGACAGGCCGGCGTGAAGATGCCCGACGACGTCGGGGTCGCCGGCTTCGACGACATCCTCACGCTGCGGGATGTGGTCCCGGCGCTGACCACGGTCCGGATCCCGCTGTACGACATCGGTGTCGAGGCCATGCGCCGGGTGCTGGATCTGACGACCACGCCGGGGGTGCGTCGGGTGGCGGGTTCGGTCGTCCTGCGCGACAGCACGGCCCGCATCCCCAACGTCGGGAGCTTCTAACTGTCAGCGCCCGTCAGACGGCGCGGGCCACGGCGATCGTGGCCGACAACCGTTGGCCCGCTTCGTAGAACATGTAGTCCACGCCGCCGTCCGTGCCGAACGATGGCGCCGCACTGCGTCCACTGTCCGGCGCACCGGCCATGGCGTTGTGGAAGACGCCGAGGTGGATCTCGCGGTCGAAGTTGTTGCCGACCTCGGTGATGAACATGTTGCCGCCGTTGCCGTGGTACACGACGTAGGTGGTGTTGTTGCGGGTCACCAGCGCCGGCCCGGAGATGTCGGTCTGCCGGTCCGGTCCGGGGCTGATCAGCGGGATCGGGTCGAACTTCCAGGCCTTCGCGTCGTTCGACCAACCCCAGAAGATCTTGCGGGTACCGGAGGTGACTCCCATGAACAGCATGACGTACGTGTTGCCCAGGCCGGCGATGGTGTGCTCGAAGACGCGGGCGTACGAGGTCTCGGTGGAACGCGGGATCGCCGCCGTGGTCAGCACGGCGCCGAAGTAGGTGAAGTGCACTCCGTCGGATGAGATCGCCAGCCGGGTG
>JAVHWE010000351.1:0-6656 GCA_032160285.1 Micromonosporaceae bacterium
CAAGCCGTATGTCCTGCGGGCGACGACGATCTTCCGACGCGAGGATGGCGAGTGGAAGGTCGTGCACCGCCACGCCGACGCGCTGGCCGCCGATTCCGGAGCGGTGGTGGGTCGGCTCACGCGAACCCGCGCCGAGTAGTTCGGAGCCTGCAGCCCGGCACCCTGGCAGACGCGGTTCGGGTGGAGGCGTGGAGTCGCAGCGACCCCTGTTCATTGACCCACGTATCGAGTTCAATGGATGCACTGTCCGTTGACCGATGGGATGTGCTCAGGTGTTCATCCGACTATCGATGGTTCTGACCCTGGCCGCCACCCTCGGCTCGAGCCCGGCCGCCGCGGCGGCGGCTCCGATACCCGCGACGCCGGCGCCCGCGAGCATCGCGCCGTTCGCCGCCGTCGCGCCCACCCGCATCATGCCGCTCGGTGATTCGATCACCGAAGGCATCGGCAGTTCGACCGATTCGAGCTACCGGGCCGAGCTGTGGCGACGCCTGGTCGACGTCGACGGCTTCGGAGTCGACTTCGTCGGTTCGCTGCGCCACGGGCAGCTGCCCGATGTCGACCACGAGGGCCACTCCGGGTGGACGATCGCGCAGATCGCGGCCCAAATCGACGGCTGGCTCGCGACGTCGCGGCCCGACGTGGTGCTCCTGCACATCGGCACCAACGACATGCGGACCGCCGCCACCGCGGCCGGCGCGCCGCAGCGCCTGAGCGCGCTGATCGACCGCATCCGCGTCGACCTGCCCGCCACGACGGTGTTCGTCGCCCAGATCGTCCCGTCAACGGAGGCGGGCACCAACGGTCGCGTGGTCACATTCAACGCGGCGATCCCGGGCATCGTGGCCGCCAGCAACAGCACCCGGGTCCGGCTGGTGAACATGTTCGGTGCCGTCAATTCGGCCACCGACTTCGCCGACTCGCTGCACCCCAACGACAGCGGCTACGCCAAGATGGCAGCCACCTGGGAGGCGGCGGTGGCCCCGGTGCTGCCGGCGGGCCGGATCACCGGTCTCGGCGGCAAGTGCATCGACACCGGCGCCACCAGCGTCAACGGCGCGCCGATCCAGCTGTGGACCTGCCACGGCGGCCCGGCCCAGCGGTGGACCGTGCAGGCCGGCACGCTGCGCAACCGCGGCCGGTGCATGGAGGTTCCCGGCGGCGCCACTGCCAACGGCACCCAGCTGCAGCTGTGGGCCTGCACCGGTGGGGCCAACCAGGCCTGGCAGTGGCGGCCCGACGGCACGATCTTCAACCCGGCGTCCGGCCGGTGCGTCGATGTCCCGTTCGGGCAGGCGACCGACGGCAACCGTCTGATCATCTGGGACTGCAAGGCCAGCGCCAACCAGGTCTGGACCTGACCGGCGCGAACCCGCCAGTTGGACAACGTCTCGAACGGCGGCTGCGGTATTGGTGCGCGCAGGCGGCCCGCCGCGAGTGGGCGACCACTGTGGACGGTGGCGTCCCGTTCCTACGCCATGACCGACGGCGGGCACCCGGCCGCGACGGCGCCGGCGCGGGCACGCGGGGCGAGGTTGAGCGGCGATGATCTCCGCGCCCTCCACGGTGGGCGGCCAGCGCAGCAGGCGACCGCAGTGGTCACCCGCCTTCCGAGTACCGGCGGCCGGGCGTCACGGATGGCGGAGGTCGGCTACGTACCCGTCGATCGGTTGTTCCGGTCGTGGGCGGGCTGGCCGTCGGGCGGGGGTTGGAGCGGCAGCTCGACCGCGATCGTGGTACCCGCCTTCGGTACCGGTGGGGCCAGCGAAATGGTGCCGTGGTGCAGGTCGGCGATGACACGGGCGATGGCGAGGCCGAGACCGGCGCCCGGGATCGCGTGTTCGCGGGCGACCGCGCCGCGGAAGAACCGGTCGAACACGAGGTCACGTTCCGCCGGCGGGATACCGACTCCGGTATCGGTTATCTCGAGGTACGCGCTGACCGGACGCCGGGTCAGCCGGATGCTGACAAGGCCACCGTCGGGATCGTAGGTGACGGCGTTGTCCAGCAGGATGTCCATCAGTTGGCGCAGCCGCATCGCGTCGCCGGCCATCGGCAGGCGGTCCGGCAGGTTCGCGGTGACGGCGATACCGGCGGCAGCGGCGGCCGGCATGGCGTCGGTGACCGCGGCGGCAATTACCGCGGCCAGGTCCACCGCCGCCGGTCGCAGCGGGGCGTGACCGGAGTCCAGCGCCGAGAGGTCGAGCAGCGCGTCGACGAGGCGGCGAAGTCGGGCGGCGTTGCGGGCGACCGCTTCGATCATCGGGCGGACTTCGCCGAACGGCACGGTCTCGTCGGTGTCGAGGACGATATCGGCGTACGCGACGATCGACGTCAACGGAGTGCGCAGCTCATGGCCGACCAGGCCGAAGTTGTCGTCCTTGGCGCGGGTCAGGGCGTCGGTCAGCAGCTCACCGCGGCGGCGTTCCAGGAACTGGCCGACCTGGGCGGCGATCCCGGTCAGCAGCGACGGCGGTAGCTCATCCGCGCCATTGGCGACATCGGTGAAGAACGTCAGGACGGCCAGGGTAGCGGCGCCGCTGGACACCGGTACGGCCAGCCCGGCGCGCAGCCGCGGCCCGGTGGACGCGCCGCCGGCGACGTCCCGGGTCCGGACCGACTCGCCGCGTTGCCACGCCATTCCGGCCAGTCCCGAGCCGCGGGCCAGCTTCTCCGACATCACGACCGGGCCGCGAAAGCCGGCCACGGTGTAGTCGCCCGCCCGCCGCAGCACCTGGGCGTCATCGTCGACCAGCCACATTTCGCCGTGGGTCCAGCCCTATGCGTCGGTGACCACGCGGGTGGCCGTGCGCCCCATCGCCACCAGGTCGCTGCCACCGTCGGTGAGGCCACGGGCGATGGTCAACTCGACCGCCCGGAATCGTTGCATCCGTTCGGCGGTGGTGACATCGGCGATCGCGGCGACCGCCCCCAGCCGGGTACCGGCGTGGTCGACGATCGGCTGGGCGTTGACGCTGAAGACCCGCCGGGCACCGTTCCCCAAGTACATGACGGACTCGTCGCGTACCGTCTCGCCGTCCAGAGCGCGGCGCAGCGGGAGCTCCTCGGGGGTGAAGGGCCGACCGTCCAGGTGATGCAGCTGGATGTGTTCGGCCCACTTGTGCAGCCCGGCGTCGCCGGCCTCGATGGAGGTCATCTCCCGCAGCGCGTGGTTGACGAGCACCAGCTGGCCGTCGGTGTCGCAGGCGATCACTCCCGTCCGCAGGCTTTCCAACAGCGCGTCGAGGAACGCGTCCTGACGGTCGGCCCGGGCCCGGTCCGCGACCTCGGCCCGGTCCGTCCGGCCGTGATCGCCGAGTCCGGCGGCGAGCAGCGCAGCGGCGTCGGCGGCGGCGGCGAGTTCGCTGGGCGTCCACTGTCTCGGCTGCCGGTCCAGGACGGCAAGGACGCCGACAACCTTGCCGTCCTCGTGGACCGGAAGCCCGGCGTAGGCGGCAACCCCGTCGAGGACAACCGCGGCGTTGGTACAGAACCGCGGATCGAGCCGGGTATCGGAGACGATCAGCGGCACCCCGGAGTCCACCACCGTGCGGCACATGGGCAGGTCCCTCGGTACCGGCCCGTCCCACCCGGCCGACCCGAGCACGATCTGGGTGTCGGCGTCGACCAGCGTCAGGATGCTCAGCGGCGCGCCGGTCGCGCGAGCGGCCAATCGGGCCAGCCGGACGGCCAGCGACGAGACGTCCGCATCCCGTATCCGTTCGGCCGCCACCACCGGCCGGCGAACCGGGGCGTCCAGCGTCCGCCCGGTCGCCCCGCCGCGCGGCCCTTCCTCTCCCACCTCACACCCCCACCAAGGAGCATAAGGAGTGAAAGGCAGCAAAATAATGAAAGCCGGCATCCGGGCGCGCCGAAACGGCTCGAGCACCAGATGCGCCGGCGACCACCCCTCGGGGGGTATCCTCCCCACCACCGTCGCGGACCCGGAGACGACCATGGCACAGGCACGTACCCGTGAGGCGGTCTCCGCAACGCTGCACTGCTTGACCGGCTGCGCGATCGGCGAGGTCGCCGGCATGGTGATAGCAACCGCGCTCGGCTGGTCCAACCTGCCCAGCATCGTGTTGTCGGTCGTGCTGGCGTTCGTGTTCGGCTACTCGCTGACCATCCGTGCGGTCCTGCGGTCCGGTGTGGTGTTCGGTACCGCGATCGGCGTCGCGTTGGCCTCAGATACGGTCTCGATCGCCGTCATGGAGCTGGTCGACAATGCCATCGTCCTGGTCGTACCGGGGGCGATGGCCGCCGGCCTCGGTGACCGGCTGTTCTGGGCCAGCCTCGCCGGCTCGCTGGTGGTGGCGTTCGTGGTCACCGTACCGGTCAACCGCTGGCTGATCGGGCGCGGCAAGGGCCACGCGGTGATGCACCGGTACCACCACGGTTCCCACCCCGAACACGGGTAACGGACGGTGGCGACTCCCGGAGAGCTGTGGCCTCAAGGTCGTTGAGGCCACAACTCCCCGGGGCGCGGCCGATCCGGGCGGGCCGGCGAGGCCGATCACCGGCGGTTACCGCGATCGGACGATTCCTAGGCGGCGAGTCGGCTCCTCACCTCGCTCTCGGTGACCTCGACGGCCGCGGCCATCATCGTGCCGGCCGCGAATGTGTACGCCCGTTGCCACGCCCCCTCGTACTCGTCGTTCCACGCGTCGCCGGCGAACCGCCGAAGGACCGACAGCAGCGTCGAGCCCACCGCCGCGTAGTGCGCGAGCTGCGCGCCGTACCCGACGTGGTTGCGCCCCATCGCGGTGAGGGCCGGGGTGAGCTGCTGGGGACGGTCGTAATGCGTGACGAGCGCGACGATCGCGGTGAGCAGCTTTTCCCGTTGGGGTTCCATGTTCGCCGGGAACATGCCCCGCAGCTGTGGGTATTCGGTGAATAGTTGCTGATAGAAGGCGCCCACGAGGTTGTGGGCGACGGGCGCTATGAGGCCGAGGCTCTCGGTCAGGAGCCGATGATCCTCCAAACGCCGGGAGCTGCTTTCCGTTGTCATGATCGCGCCTCCCTTTGTCACGCTGGCAGGTGACGAAAACGAGCGCTCCGGGGACCCGGATGCGCTCGTCACTGTCAGAGTAAGGATCAGCACCTCTTGTTACAAGACCCCGGCTGAGCTGGTCTTTTACCTGCAAGTTGCAGTCCGTAAGTTGGGGTGGAAGGGTCGCCACATGCGCAAGTACGTGATCATGGGTGTGCAGGGCAGCGGGAAGGGGACCCAGGCCGCGATGCTGGCCGACGATCTTGATCTTGTACAGATCATCGTCGGTGACATCCTCCGCTGGCACGTACAGCAGCACACGAAGCTCGGCGCCCAGATTCGCCGCGCGATGGCGGCCGGGCAGTTGGTCGGCGACGATCTGGTGGAATCGGTGGTGCGCGACCGCCTGTACCAGCACGACTGGAACTACGGCTTCGTCATCGACGGCTTTCCGCGCAGCCGCAAACAGGCCGAATTCTTCCTCGAGGGCTACGACATCGACGGTGTGATCCACCTGGAACTCCCCGACGACGAGGTACGTCGGCGGGTCATGGGTCGTCGGCTGTGCGCGCGGTGCGGGATGGACTACAACCTGATCGACGACCGACCCACGATCGAGGGCCGGTGCGACGTCTGCGGCGGCGAGCTGACCACCCGTGAGGACGACACCGAGGCAGCCCTGGCGACGCGGTTACGGGAATATCACGAAAAGACAAATCCGGTACTGGAGATCTTCCGGCGCAAGGAGTTCGTGGTGGCCGTCGACGCCCGGCCCGACAAGATCGCGGTTCAGCAGACCATCCGGCACCGGCTCGGCCTACCCGAGTACATCGACAAGGACGCCGAGAGTTAGCCCCAGCCGCCCCGGGGTGGGGCTAGATGCACTCGTGCTCGAGGGCCAGCGCGCAGACCGAGATCAGGCGCAGCTGGAACCAGCTGGCCCGGCTCCAGTCGACGGTCGCCGGGTCCGGCAGTGCGCGGCCCATCCGGACCGATGCCGCGGCGACCGATGAGGCGTACCCGGCGAGAGCGACCGCGGAGACGCTCAGGCCGCTGCCGGCCAGACTGTCGCGGACCGCGGCGGCGTGCTGGTCGATGATGGCCAGCAGACCCGGTTGGGCCATCGCGGCGGTCAGACCGTCCACGCCGACCTTGGCCATCATGGTGTCCAGGATGACCTCCGGGGCGGTGACCGGGACGACGTTCGCGGTGGCCGGGTTCTCGTTTGTCATGACCTCAAAGTAGGGACTCCGAGGGCCTCGCAGAGCCGCCGAAACCGACCGGCACCCGCGGGCCGCCGACATCGCACCCGTCAGCGGTGGTCGATACCGTCGGGCACCCGACGCCGCACCGGACCGGCAACCGTGAGACCGCCGGCGGTCAGCAACGCCGCCGCACCGAGCGCGACGCAGACCGCCCCGACGACCGAGATGCCCACCACGGTCATCACGGTGACGCTGACGGCCGCGACCAGATAACCCGCCGCGGCGAGTACGGCCAGCCGTACCCGATGATCTTCGGGATGATCGGTGTGCGAGGCCAGCCAGGCCAGCGCCGGCAGCACGGTCACGGCGTGCATCAGCGCGGCGTGGGCCGGCTTGAGCCAGCCGCCGTGCAGGTACGCCGCCTGCCGGTCGCCCTGGTACACCGACACCATGCCGGT
>JAVHWE010000387.1:0-3783 GCA_032160285.1 Micromonosporaceae bacterium
TCGAGCATCACGCGAATTGGATCGGCCATGCCGCCACCGTATGACAGCCGTCCGCCGAACCGCTCGGTCACCGGCACCCCGGCCTGACCTCGAGCGCGGCCCGATACCGTTGCCCCGTCATGGTCAACTTCCCCGGCACCCGTCGTGCCCGGACCACCGCTGCGTTGGGCTTGGCCGGCGGCAGTGGCCGGTCGCGCGCAAGACCGGCCACCGACGAGGCGGCCCCGCGTTGACGACGAATGTCAGCTGACCGCCCGATATGTCCGTACAGCCGTCACCGGATGCGTACCTGTCGGACCCCCTCGGTACGGTGGGAGCCGCCGAGGACGAGGAGGGGTCGATGGAGCAGCCGGGCGTGCCGTCGTTCGGGCTCGACGACTTCGGGCTCGACGACCGGATGCGGCTGTTCGGTTACGTCACCGCCGAGAACCACCTCGCGTACCTCTGGGTGCTGCGCGCCTTCGACGCCGCCCGCGCCAGCTACCAGGTGGTCATGCACACCACGGAGGTACTGGCCACCCTCGCCGACCTGGCGGAAGCCCACCGCGAGTGCCCCGAGCCGACCGGTTTGGAGCTGCCACGGCTGCTCGACGCGCTTGTCGACTGGGGCGTGCTGGACCGCGGCCAGGACGGCGCCCGCGCCACCACCCTGGCCGAGTACCGCAACCGCCATTCCGTCTACCAGTTCACCGAGGCGGGCTACCGCGCACACCGGGCCGTGGAGAGCGTGCTGGCGGCGAGCCTGGACGACAGTACCCTGTCCCGCCTGGTCTTCGCCGACCTGCTCGCCGACCTCAAGGCGCTCGGTGCCGCCAACCTGGCCGGCGACGCGGAGGAGGTCTACCGCAAGCTCAATCGCCTTGACCGTGCCCTCGCCGACGTCGCCGAGCGCGCCGCCCGCTTCTACCACATGCTCAGCGACCTCGGCCGCACCCACGACGTGCGCCCCCAGGTGTTCCTGGCGCACAAGGACGCGTTGATCGCGCATCTGCGGGACTTCCACGACGAACTGCAGCGGTACACCCCGCGGCTGCGCGAAGCCGTCCACGAGGTGGAGGCGACCGGCTTGGACCGGCTGGTCGAAGCGGCGGCCGAGGCGGACGAGCGGCTGTTCGCCACGCCCGCCGAGCGACTCGAGGACTGGCGGCGACGCTGGGCCGGGCTGCGGTCGTGGCTCGCGCCACCCGGCGCCGACACGCCGAGCGAGGCGGACCGGCTGGCCGGGGCCACGATGGCGGCGATCGGCGACGTCCTCGGCCTGCTGCGCCGGGTCACCGAGGCGCGTCGGGGCGGGGTCAGCAGGGAGTCGCAGTTGCGGCATCTGGCCGCCTGGTTTACCGACGCCGGGTCCGCGGCGGCGGCGCACGCCCTGTTCGAGGCCGCGTTCGGGCTCGGTGCGGCACGACACGTCGGCGTCGCCTACGACGACGCGGAGGCGATCGCGACCCGGCTGTCCTGGTGGGACGCCCCGGCGGTGGAGCTGTCGCGCACCCTCGTGCAGTCCGGGCGGGCACCGGGGCAGGGCAACGGGCGTCCGGCCCGGGTGGAGCGGTCCGAGTCGGCACGGTGGCACCTGCGTGACCGGCAGCTCGCCGACGAGCGCCGCCAGGTCGAGGCAGCGGCGTGCCTGGTCGAAAACGACGCCGACCTCGACGACGCGCAGACCGGGGTGCTGCTGCGGCTGCTCGACATCGCGCTCGCCGCCCGCACCGCGGGCCGTGCGCACGTGCCGCTCGCGGCGGCGGCCTTCGGGGTACGGCTGACGTTGACGCCGGCGGCGGGCCGGTTCATGACCGTGCCCACGAAGACCGGCCGGCTGCACCTCGACGGGTACGTCCTCGCCGTCACGGCCGCGGCGCACACGAAGGTGGCGGCGGCATGAGGTTCGCCGCCGAGGTGTCCGATCTGGAGCTGGCCGACTACCAGCGGGCCGTGCGGCTGCTGCTGCGACACCCGCTGATTACCGCATCATGGCCGGACGATCGGGCGCTGTTGCGGGTGCGGCGCTTCTCGGCCGAGCTGCGTCGGGACCTGGCGGAGGCGTTCGGGTACCGCCTGGAGTTGTACGGCTCGACCGCCCGGCTGGTCCGTACCGCCGACGCGCTGACCGCGGACCGGCCCGCCGTCACCCGCACGGGGCGGCCGTTCGACCGGCAGCGGTACGCCTACCTGTCCCTGGTCCTGGCGGTGCTGGGTCGGGCGGGCATCCAGATCACCCTCACCGAGCTGGCCGACGCCGTCGCGGGCGACGCCAACCGGATCACCGGTCTCGGCTTCGATCCTGATGCCGGCCCGGACCGGCGGGCGCTGGTCGATGCCGTGGGGTGGCTGGAGGAGCGCGGTGTGCTGCGCCTCGCCGACGGGTCCAGCTTGTCCTGGGCGGGCGACCCGGGCGGCGGCGAGGCGCTGTACGACATCGCCCGCGACGTGGTCTTCGCACTGTTCCGGCCACCGCGGGTGCTCCAGCACGTTAACTCCGTGGGCGCGCTGCTGGAGCGGTCGATGGACCGCAGCGGCAACGCAGAGCGCCGCGCCGCCGCGCAGGCCGCTCGACGGGCCGTCGTGGACACGCCGGTCGTGTACTTCGCGGAGGTGGAGGCCGACGTGGCCAACCATCTGCGCGGCTCGACGCTGCCGGCCGACCTGTACCGGCTCACCGGGCTGCGGGTGGAGCGGCGGGCCGAGGGCGTCCTGCTCGTCGACACGATGCGGCTGTCCGGCGAGCAGTTCCCCGGCACCGGCTCGGTGACGCAGGCAGCGGTGCTGCTCGCGACGGCGATGGCCGACCGTGCCGTCGACCCGGACGGCCGCCGCGTGCGCCGGATGCCCGCTCCGGACCCCCGTGCGGCGCAGACCGCGCTCCGGAACCGGATAGATGCCGGCCTGCCCGCCGCCACCCGGCTCGACATCGACGACGGTGACCTCGACGACCGTGACGGTGCGGGTGAGGTCAGCGTGACCACGCCGGCGACGGCGGAGGATGACACCCGGCACCCGTTCATCACCGACAGCTTCCTGCGGGAGGCCGTCCGCGAGATCCTCGGCAGGTACGGGTCCGCCTTCGGCGCCGCCTGGCACGCCGACCCCGAACGCCTGCGCACCGAGGCGGTCGCGCTACTCACGCGCTTCGGGGCGATCACGCCCGTGCCGGGTGGGGTGCTGGTGCTCCCGCTGGTCGGCCGCTATCGCAACACCGTCGCCCAGGTCCGCCAACGAGCCCTCTTCTAGGAATGACGTGTCACGATTCGCACCGACCCGCGCCGGCATCATCAACCTGTGGGACTACCGCGACGAGGAGTTCCTCTTCGTCGGCGGCTGGCTGGTGCTGCGCGGCCCGAACGGTTCCGGCAAGACGAAGGCCCTCGAGGTGCTGTTCCCGTACGTGCTGGACGGTCGGATCGAGCCGCGCCGGCTGAACCCGTTCGCGGGCGAGGACCGCACGATGAAGGCCAATCTGCTGTACCGCGGGCAGGAGTCGGCACACGCGTACGTCTGGATGGAGTTCGGCGACGGCACCCGGCATGTGACCATCGGGATCGGCCTGCGCGCGCACCGGCACAACGACCGGGTCACCCGCTGGCACTTCGTGGCCGACGGTCGTATCGGCGTCGAGCTGTCCCTGTTGGACGCCGAGGACCGGCCGCTGGCCCGCAAGGACCTGATCGAGGCGGTCGGCGCCGACGCGGTCCGCGACTCGGCGGAGGAGTACCGGCACCTCGTCGACGCGACGCTGTTCGGACTGGGACCGGCGCGTTACGAGCAGCTGCTCGACCTGGCACTGAC
>JAVHWE010000411.1:0-3256 GCA_032160285.1 Micromonosporaceae bacterium
CCGTAGAAGTGCGTCCGGTACGACCCCTGGAGGCGCCCGTCGAGGCGGCGCACCACCTGCCACTCGAGGCGCCGCAGCAATCGCTCGGACGTGTTCATCAGTGTCGTTCCGTCGGCCCGTCGCTCAACGGCTGCGCAGGGCGACGTCGGGTACGGGGAGCGTCGTCATGATCCGCCGGAGGATCTGATCGGCGCTGATCTCGTCGGACATCGCCTCGTACGACAGCACCAAGCGGTGGCGGAGCACGTCGAGGGCGAGGTCGGTGACGTCCTGCGGGAGCGCGTAGTCGCGGCCGCGGACGAAGGCCAGTGCCCGTGCAGCGAGGATCAGGTTGATCGACGCCCGCGGGCTGGCGCCGAAGGTGACGTAGCGGGCCAACTCGTGCAGGCCGATCGAGCCGGGTGCGCGGGTGGCCGTGCTCAACCGGACCGCGTAGTCGACCAGCGCCGGGTCGACGTAGACCTCGTCGGTCTTGCGCTGCATCTCCGTCAGCCGCTCGGGATCGATGATCCGCTGCGTGGCCGGCGGCGGGACCACGGCGCGATCGACGATGACGAACTCCTCCGTGGCCGTCGGGTAGCCGACGAGGACCTTCATCATGAACCGGTCGACCTGGGCCTCGGGGAGCGGGTAGGTGCCTTCCGACTCGATCGGGTTCTGCGTGGCCATCACCAGGAACGGCTTGGGCACGTGATGGGTCTCCCGCCCGATCGTCACCTGCTGCTCCTGCATCACCTCCAGCAGCGCGCTCTGCACCTTGGCCGGCGCCCGGTTGATCTCGTCGGCGAGCAGCAGGTTGGTGAACACCGGCCCGAGCGCGACCTGGAACTCGCCGCTGCGCTGGTGGAAAATCCGGGTACCGATGATGTCGGCCGGCACCAGATCCGGAGTGAACTGGACCCGGTGGAACTGCCCGCCGACCGCACCGGCGAGAGACTTGACGGCCAGCGTCTTGGCGAGGCCCGGTACCCCCTCGACGAGGATGTGCCCGCGGGCCAGCAGGGCGACGAGTAGGCGCTCGAGGAGGACATCCTGCCCGACGATGGTCTTCTTGACCTCATACAGGACCTGCTCCATCGGGTGTGAGCCCACGACCGCCGGTGCGCCGTCGCGCGCCGGGGCCGTCGCCAACACCCCCGGGGCCTGCCCGTCCCTACCGTACGGCTCAGGGTTCATGGTCCGTCCTTACGAGAGTCGTGTGGGCTGATCATTGCTGGGGCACCCGGTCGCCGCCCGGCGCGGTGACGGCCGCCGTGATGGGTACGGCGAACCCGACGCCGATGAACGTTCCTTCGGCCGTCGGATTCGCCAGCGCCACCACGATGCCGACCGTCTCACCCCTGCCGTTGACGAGGGGGCCGCCCGAGCTGCCCGGGTTCACCGCGGCGTCGAACTGGATGAGCCCGGTCAGGCTGGCGCCGTCGGTACCCCGGGCGTTGCGCTCCAATCCGGAGACGACGCCGGTGGTCGTGGTCCGGGTGAGGCCGAGCTGATTGCCGATGGCGATCACACTGTTACCCACCGACAGCCGGTCGGAGCGGCCCAGCACCGCGGGGACCACGACCGAGGGCAGCGTGGCGGGTCCGAGGGTGGCGATGTCCATCGTCGCATCGGCAGCGGTGACGGTCGCCGCCGACGTGGTGCCGTCAGCGAAGGTCAGGCGGATGGCGCCGGCGCCCTTCACGACGTGCAAAGCGGTGAGGACGGTGCCATCGGCGTTGACGATGACGCCGGTACCCGCCGAGTCACCCGTGGTCGCGCCGGGATGCAGGGATTCGATGGAGACCACCGACGGCGCCACCGCCGTGTAGATCTCGGCGGTGCTCGGCTGCGGGCTGGCGGAGGCGCTGGCGCTGGGTGCGGTCGTCGGGGGCCGGTCCGGCAGGCCGACGGAGCCCCAGCGGTAGAACACGATCGCGGTGAGCGCGAGCGCCACCACCGCCACCGCCGCGATCACCGCTCCGCGGCCCCGGCGGAGAGTCGCCGGCGCGTCCCGGCCGCCCGGGAGCTGCTCAGGACCGGTCATCCGAGACCGACCGCGGCACCATCGAGCCTCCCGCATGCGCTCATTCGGAGCTCCCGCATGCGCTCATCGAAGCTCCCGCATGCGCTCATCGAAGCCTCCCGGATGTGCTCATGGCCCGAACGTAACGGAGTTAGCTCGGAAATTGGTAAGGATGAATCCGCTCGTGGCCGCCGCCGGGCCCGCGCCCGTCCGGGCCACCTCGGTGGGTGCCGTGGACCGCGGTCCGCCCTGTCACCGCGGCCCGGCCCGGTCGGACGGGCTCAGGGCGGCCGGCGGCCTGGGCCGCGGACGGCAACGGCGAGCCGCCCGCGCAGCTCGACGGCCGCCAGGTCGCCGTCGACATCGGTACGCAGCACCCGCGCGCCGTGGCGCGCGAGCCGGTCGAGGACCGTGAGGTTCGGGTGCCCGTACGGGTTGCCGACGCCGACCGACACGAACGCGATCGCCGGCTGTACCGCGTCGAGAAAGTCCGGGTCCTGAAAGGCACTGCCGTGGTGGGCGACTTTCAAAATGTCCACCCGCAGCGGATCGGCGCGCCGCACCGGGGCGTCGACCAGCGTCCGCTGCTCGTCCTCCTCGGCATCGCCGGCGAGCAGCAGCGTCCGACCGCCCTCGCGGACGCGCAGGACGAGCGAATTGTTGTTGGGATCGGAGCGGGTGTTCGCCAGCGGCCGGACCGGGCCCAGGACCGACAGCCGGAGACCTCCGATCGGGTAGATTTCGCCGGCCAGCGCGGTCCGTACCGGCGCGTGGCCCGCCTCCGCGGCCCGCAGTACCTGGCGGTGCCCGAACTCCGGCTGACCCAGGGCCGGGATGATCACGGCGCCGACCGACCGGCCCCGGAACACCCCGTCGACACCACCGACGTGATCGACGTGGAAATGGCTGATGACCAGCAGCGGTACCGATCGGATGCCGAGCCGACGCAGGCAGCCGTCGACAGCTGCCGGGTCCGGGCCGGCGTCGACCACGACCCCCTGACCGGGCGCCACCGGGAGTACCGACGCGTCACCCTGACCGACGTCGCAGGCGACCATCAACCACGCCGGCGGCGGCCAGCCGGACGCGACCAGCCGCACCGGTACCGTGCCCAGGACCGTGGCGGCCGCCAGGACCGCGAGGAGCCGGCGAACCGTTCGATGCCGGGCCGCCGTGAGCAGCGCGACCAGGATGACCGCGAGCACCACCCCGCCGACCGGCCCCGCCTGCCACGGCACGGTACCGGTCGGG
>JAVHWE010000471.1:0-3962 GCA_032160285.1 Micromonosporaceae bacterium
GCCTCCTCCGCTGAGGGGAGCGCGTCGTCGGTCATCCGGCCGGCTGCCGGCCGGGCCCCGTCGGCAGCCCGGCGGCGCGCCAGGCGCCCGGCCCGGTCCGCCAGCCGCCGCTGCCGGCCAGCGACCCCGGCCCGGGCAGGGCGGCGGCCCGCCATCGCGACGGTGCCGCGGCCGACGTCACCACCGGAGTCGCCCGCCGGGCGAAAAGCACCGCTACCAACGCCGCCAGTTCCTCGTCGGTCGGGCTGCCGCGAACCACCCGAAATGCCGGCTCGGTCTCGTCGGTCACCTGACCTCCCGGTGCCTAAACTCGCGTGGCCGCGCCCTCGACGCGCGTACGGAGGGCATACTCGACCCTATCGGGGGTTTGCGAGCGACTCGACACAGGGCGTCAGCGCCGCCCGCCACGGTGATCGGCGGGCTGGTCGGCGCCCTGATCCTGGTTGGCCTGGGACTGCCCGGGCCCGTACCGCCGGCGGTGCCGTCGGGGCCGGTAGCGGCACTGTCGGGGCCGGTAGCGGCGCCGGGGCTGTTCGGGCCGGTGGCCGCCGAGGCCGCCCCGCCGGCGGCGTATGCGACCTCCTCGGCCACCCGGTACCTGGTGAGCTTCGCCGCCCGGTCCTGCGCCTCGTACGGTGATGTGACGGCCGGCCAGGTCCGCGGCGACGACGGCGAGACCCTGGGCCGCCCGGGTCAGGACAGCCGCTACCAGCTGGGCCAGGCCGTCGATCCCACGGTCGAGGACACTGCGGGCGCCGGGTGTACCGCCCTGTCCGGGGTGCGGTTCACGATGGGCTCGGGCCACGAGCGGACCGGGCGGCTGTCGACCGTGACCGGCGACCCCGTCACCACCACCCCGCCGACGTCCGACTCGACGCCGCGCCTCGACCAGGTCGGGCGCGACACCGGTGGGCTGCTGACCGGGTCGGTCACCGTGCCGCTCACCGACCCGCAGGTCGACCTGGCCGCCCAGCGGCAACTATGGGTCCAGGGCGGCACGCCGGACCAGCCGTTGCAGGACGGGCTCGCGTTCGGCGCGCTGCGCTGCTCGATCGACGGCCGGACCGGCGGAAACCTCCAATGGTTGTCGTTTCCGGCCGGGGCGCGGCACGTGTTCTGCTACGCCTACTACGTGCGGACCACCGACGCGGGCGGCCGGATCACGGTACGGCTGCGCACCACCCGCCCGATCGGATACCCGCAGCGGGTGCCGTTCGCGTCGACGTTGAGTTTCTCGCCGGACGGGGCGTTCGCGCTGGCGAGCTCCGGCGACCCGGTCGAGGCCACGTTCGACCGGTCGACGACACCCGCCGGGCAGCCCGGTTACGCCCTACGCCCGCAGCCGCCGTCCGGTTGGCAGGTGTCCGACGCGACGTGTACGGCGAGCCGGGCCGACAAGGCGGCGGCGACAAGCACCGCGACCGTCGATCCGGTGACCGGTACCGCCCTGGTCGGCCTCGCCTCGGGCGACGTGGTGACCTGCGGCTACGTCCTCGAACCCCCGGCCGCGCCCGCCGGCCTGTCGGTACGGCTGTTCACCCCGGGTACCTCGGGCACGTTCGGCGTGGCCGTCGCGGCCCCGAATGCCGCGACGGCGGGGAACGCCGCCCCGGCGCCCAGTGCCAGCACCGCGCCGGGCGCCCCCTCGAGTCCGCCGGCCGGCACCGCACCAGGCCAGGCCGTGGGCGCCCAGCTCACCGTCAGTACCGGAGCGGACGGCTCCGCGGTGACGGCCACCGGGGCGGACCTCAGTACCCTCGCGTCGGGCCGGTACACGGTGTCGGTGGCCATGCCGTCCACCCACTGGACCCTGGCCGGCGCGCTCTGCAACGGCATACCGGCGGCGGTCAGCTCCACCGGGGTCGGCGTCGACCTGGTCGCCGGCGTGCCGCTGGAGTGCGTGCTCCGCGCCGACCTCACCCCGCCGACGCTGCGGCTCAACGTGGTCACCGGCGGCGACGTGGCCACCGCGGCGTTCGCGGTGGTCGCGGTGGACAGCGCCGGCGCCGGCTGGTGGGCCAAGGTCAACACCACCGGGTACGGGGTACCGGCCGCCGCCAGTGGCGATCTCCCCAACCGGATGGGCTTCGGCACGTACCTGGTGACGGCGATCCCGCCGGCCTCGACCGTGACGAGCGGCTGGCGACTCGCGACGCTCAGTTGTGATCCGGCGGATCCCGACGGCTCGGCCACCGCGGGCGCCGCGGTGCGGATCACCCTCACGCCGGGCGGTGCCGACCGGACCTGTACCGCGTCGTACCAGTCGGAGGCGACGACGCGCCTGCAGGTGACGGTGCAGGCGGCCGGCTCGCCGTTCGGTCGGCGCGGGCCCGCCGTGGTCGAGGTGTCGTGTGCCGACGGATCGGCCGGTCGCGTCGTGGTGGCCGCCGGCGACGGTCGGCAGGGCTCCCTCCCCGAGCAGTTGGCGTTCCTGGAACCGACGCAGTGCACCGTCGTCCAGGCATCGACCGGCGCCGCGCAGGCCACTGTGGTGAAGGTCGCTGCCCGGCTGGAGCCGACGACGGGCGACGGCCCGGTGGATCTGCCGTCGCAGGTGGACATCGCGCGGGAGGTCGCGCAGTACACGGTGGCCGTTACCGACGAGTTCGGTGAGCCCGCGAACCTGCCGCGGCGCAGTTCGCTGCTGAGCGGACTGAAGGGACTACCGATGCTTCTGGTTGGTGTCGGCGGCGTCGGCCTCGTGGCCGTGATGGCGCTCGGTGTGCTGTTGCGGCGTCGGCGATTGAGGTGAACACCACACCGTACGACCACCGGCGCGGCGGGCAATCCCACATGGGTGAAGGAACGGTGGCGCTTACGCATACCGTTGCCCCGACCGGGTATGTTTCTGCAAGTGTCGGTTACGCAGCCCCTTCTCGCCGAGCGCTACCGACTTGTTCGGTCGCTCGGCCAGGGCGGCATGGGCCGGGTGTGGTTGGCCCGCGACGAGGTGCTGCACCGTGACGTGGCCATCAAGGAGGTCATTCCGCCGGAGGGGCTGACCGCCGAGGAGCGCGATGAGATGCGCCAGCGGACCTTGCGGGAGGCCCGCGCCGCGGCCCGGCTCAACCACCCCAGCGTGGTCCGCGTCTACGACGTTATCCGTACCGATGTGCACCCGTGGATCGTGATGGAGTATGTCGCGTCCCGGTCGCTGCACGAGGTGATCGCCGAGGATGGCACGCTGCCACCGGCCCGGGTCGCCCAGATCGGTTTGCAGGTGCTCGGCGCGCTGCGGGCCGCGCACCGCGCGGGGGTGCTGCACCGCGACGTCAAGCCGAGCAATGTGCTGCTCACCGACGACGGCCGAGTGGTGCTGACCGATTTCGGGCTGGCCACGATGCCGGGCGAGGCGACGGTGACCCGGCCGGGCATGGTCCTCGGTTCACCCGCGTACATCTCGCCGGAGCGGGCCCGCGAAGGCTACGCGGGCCCCGAGTCCGACCTGTGGTCGCTCGGCGCGACGCTGTACGCCGGGGTTGAGGGCAACTCGCCGTACCAGCGCTCGTCGGCCATCGCGACGCTCAGCGCCCTGGTGACGGAGGATCCGCCGCCGGCCCGGCACGCTGGTCCACTTCGGCCGGTACTCAATGGTTTGTTGAAGAAGGACCCGGCCGCCCGGATCGACGCGGCGGAGGCGGAGCGCCTGCTGCGCCGCGCGGCCGGCGGCGGCCTGGCGTCCCGCCTCTGGCTGGTGCCCAAACCTCGGCCCGGTGCGGCCCGCTCGAACCCGGTCCCGGAGAAGCCGTTGCCGCAGGGCGGTCCGGGCGCGATGCCCGGTACGCGGGTCGCCGCCGCTGACTCCGGTGCTGTCGCGGCCGATGCCGCCGCCTCACCCGACCCCGGCGCGGCCGCGTCCGGCGACGAGAAATCGAATCCGCCGGCCGCCGCGACCGCGGACACGACCGACCGCGCGGGCGCCACCGTCGTGGTCAAGCCGGCCGCGGCCTCCTCGTCGCGCG
>JAVHWE010000565.1:0-6182 GCA_032160285.1 Micromonosporaceae bacterium
CGATCTGGTAGTAGTGCACCGCGTCGGCCAACATGCCGCCCCAGGTCGGTGTCGGTGGGCGAACGCCGACGCCGAGGTACGACAGCGCCGCCTCGAACAGAATGTTCGCCGGAATGAGCAGCGTCGAGTACACCAGAATCGGTGCCACCAGATTCGGCAGTACCTCGCGGAAGATGATGTACGGCGGGCGGGCACCGAGGCTGCGCGCGGCGTCGACGAACTCGCGTTCACGCAGCGACAGCGTCTGGCCACGGATGATCCGGCCCACGTAGGGCCAGTTGAAGAAGCCGATGATGAAGATCAGCAATGCGATCCGCAGCGTGTCGCCCCGCAGCCCGAACGCCCGGTCCGGCACCACCCCGGCGAGCGCGATCGCGAACACCAGCAGCGGAAACGCGAGGAAGACATCCATCGTGCGGCTGATCAGCGCGTCGACCCAGCCGCCGACGTAACCGGCGATGACCCCCATCACGGTACCGATCACCACGGACAGCGCGGTGGCGAGGAACGCGATCAGCAGCGAGATCCGCGACCCGTACACGATCCGGCTGAAGATGTCGCGCCCGCTCACCGGCTCCAGCCCGAACGGGAAGTCCCAGCTCATGCCCCCGTACTTGCCCTTCGGGGTCTGCAGGGTCGCGTCGATGAGGGTCTGGTGGAACTCCAGCGGGGGGTGGCCGAACAGCTTGACGATCACCGGAGCCAGGATCGCCACCGCGATGAGCACGATCACCACGCCGGCGCCGGTCATGGCGACCTTGTCCCGTTTGAGGCGGGTCCAGGCGATCCGGCTCAGTGAACGGCCCTGGATGCTTCTGTCCGATGGTGATCCGGCAGCCGTCGGATCGAGCAGGCCGGGCCCCGAACCGGGGTCCGCCGCGACGGGCTGCGTGACCATCAACCGTCCCTTCGCCGGTCGCCGAGGCGACGAACGCCAGGGACGGACGGCGGGACGGCCACAGTACCGTTACGCCCGACCAGGTTCCGTCGCCCGAGCAACCGATTTGGCTGTCTCGCGTGGATCCGTACGTGCCAGCCGACGGACAAGTGTCTGCCCACGGCGTGCACTATCAGCGGCAGGGGATGGCGCCGCCGGTGCGCAACACTCTGGGCCACGCTTCCAGATCGGTCAAGCGGGCGACTACTCCGTAATCAACTTCACGCCGCACCGTGACGCGTCCGTAATGTGGGAACGACCATCAAACGTACGGGGGCTGAAACCGCACCCAACCGCAGCATGGCTGCGCACGGGCGCGTGGCTACACCGCACGGTGGCGTGGCTACACCGCACGGCGGCGTGGCTACACCGCACGGCGGCCCTCGAAGGCGCGGCCCAGGGTGATCTCGTCGGCGTACTCCAGGTCGCCGCCCACCGGCAGGCCGCTGGCCAGCCGGGTCACCGTCAGCCCCATCGGCTTGACGAGCAGGGCCAGGTAGGTGGCGGTGGCCTCGCCCTCGGTGTTCGGATCGGTGGCCAGGATCAGCTCCTTGACCTGGCCGGACGCGAGCCGGGTCATCAGCTCGCGAATCTTGAGGTTGTCCGGCCCGATCCCCTCCAACGGGTTGATGGCCCCGCCGAGCACGTGGTACCGGCCGCGGAACTCGCCGGTACGCTCGACCGCCACCACATCTTTGGGCTCCTCCACCACGCACAGCACCTCGTCGGTACGGCGCACGTCGCGGCAGATCCGACACTGGTCGGCCTCGGCCACGTTGAAGCAGGTGGTACAGAACTTGACCAGTTCCTTGACCCGTTGCAGGGCGGTGGCCAGGCGCTTGACGTCGGCGCTTTCGGAGGACAGCACATGGAAGGCGATGCGTTGGGCGCTCTTCGGCCCGACCCCCGGCAGCCGGCCGAGTTCGTCGATCAGATCCTGAATCGCGCCCTCATACACCCGGTACCTACATTCCGGGCAGGCCGAGCCCGCCACCGCCCAGCCCGGCGGTCAGCGGGCCCATCTTCTGCTCGGTCAGCACGCGGGCCGCCTCGGCGGCGTTGTTCAGCGCGGCGAGCACGAGGTCTTCGAGTGTCTCCACATCGTCGGGGTCCACCACCGACGGATTGATCTTGATACCAGTGATCTCGCCGGCCCCGGTGGTGGTAACGGTCACCAGTCCGCCGCCGGCGGTACCGGTCAGCTCGGTCTCGGCCAACTCGGCCTGCGCGTCGGCCATCTGCTGCTGCATCTGCTGCGCCTGCTTCATCAGCTGCTGCAGGTTGGGCTGTCCACCGGGGCGCACGGCACTACTCCTTCGCGTCGACTGCGATTCGCAGCCTAGCCGTTCGCGGCGGCGGGTTTGCGGGGTGCCCGCAGGCCCGTCACCGGCATCTCGTCGAGACCGAACCGCCGCTGGTAACCGGTAAGCGGCGGATCACACAGCGGGTCAGCCACGTAGCGGTGGCGCAGCGAGTGCAGGATGCGCCGCATCAGCGTCGTGTCGATTCCGCGGCCGCGCCTCCGCGGTACGACCTCGAGCCACGGATGAACCCCCGCCGCCACACCGTCGCAGATCGCGTGCACGAACCCCGACGACGCGCTCGCCGGACAGCGCGAACTCGGTCGCGCAACTACCGCGCACCGCCGCGCGGAACACCTCCGCGCTCGGCGACCTCAGCCGACCCTCGAAAAAGTCCGCCACGTCAAGCTCCCCGCCGTATCCGCGGACGAACGCGACCTGCGTCGGTCACGGCTGGTGCTCCTCGATCCTCTCGGCGCCGAACGCCTCAGCGAGCAGCCGTAACGCCCGATCCTCAGCGGAGTCCCGGACGTCCGGCCGGCCGTCGTCGACCGACCCGTCGACCGGTTCGTCACCCGGATCGAAGCCCGGATACACCGGATCGTGGATCGGCGCATGGTCGCCCGGTTCGCCGGGCCCGTCCGAATCGTCGGGGGGGTCCAGCGGCTCCTCGGCCGGCAGCCAGCCCACCGCCGCCAGCGGCCGGGTCAGCGCGGCCGGCGGCCGGGTCAGCGCAGCCGGCGGCCGGGTCACCGCGCCGGATGACCGTGCCGGGCCGGTCGCCGGATCGGTGCCGCTCACCAAGGCCGTGCCGGTCGTGGGATCGGCGAGGTCGGCGCGGTCTTCACCGTTGGCCCAATTCCTGCCGTTGACCTGGTCTTCGCCGTTGACCCGACTCCTGCCGTTGACCTGGTCCTCGCCGTTGACCCGGTCTTGGTTGACCTGGTCTTCGTCGTTGACCCGGCCGACGCCGCTCGGCTGGGTCGTGGCAGTCGTTTGGGCCTGTGCCGCCCGGGGGATCGTGACGGCCTGCCTCTTTGCACCGCCGCTGGCACCGGCCGCGACCGCACGGGCGGACGCCGCCGCCGCGGAACGTGCGGAACCCGGCCGGTCGACGAGACCGGCAGCGCCCGCCACGAGGCCGGTCGCGCCGGACCCGGCGCTCGAAGGGTTCCCACTCATTGTGGATCTATGGATCGCGGCGGCGTCCGCTGCGTGCCCGCTCGTCCTGTTGTCGGTTGGCACCCCCCCAGCGACGGCACCGGGCCGCGCCGAGGTCGGCCAGTCCGAGGTCGACGGGGCGGACATCGCCCCGCCCGCCGTCGGTACCACCGCAACGTCCGCCGCGGGCGGGGAGTGGCGAACGCCCATTACGGGTACCGGATCGGTGTCGTCCCGCGGGGGTGGTTCGCCGCCGGGCCGGGCGGTCGCCGGCCAGCCATCGTCACCGTCCTCGGCGGAATCACTCGGCCGGGTACCGGGCCGGCGAGCCCGCGGCGTCGACGGGGAATGCCCGCCGACGCCACCCGGAGGGGAAGGCGGTGCGGGCTCGGGCGCGCCCCGTTGGATACCCGCGGCCCGTGGCCCCCCGCCGGGATCGTCCCCGAGTTCGCAGCGCACCTGCCAACTGCCCCCGAGCACCTCGGTGACGGCCCCGGTGAGCACATCGGGTGACCTGGTCAGCATGTCGGCGTGCACCGAATGGCGGAAGACCAGCACGATCATGGTGCCGTCGACCTCGCGGACGGTCGCCTCGCGGACGACCGCCCAGGCACGCTGACTCTGGCGGCGAACGGTGGTCAGAATCTCGTCCCAGACCCGGCGGACGGCGGCGGCGTCCAGCACGCCCGGTCCCACGGCGTCGGAACTGTGCTCGGTGTGTCCGGGCTCGGTGTGTCCGGCCGGGGTGGCCGCCTGCGCAACCGACCCGGACGCGGTACCGGCCGACGACTCGTACGCGCCCGCCGCCGCAGCTACCACCGCCGGCGGCGACGTCACGCCCGGATCAGACGAACCGGGCGGACCGCCCGGCACCGGTGACGTCTCGGCCGTCCCCCCCGGACCCGACGACGCGGGCGCGCCAGCCGAAACCGACGACGCGGTCGGCGGCGGCGCGGACCGCACGTGCGGAGTCGGTGCCGAGACGGCGGCAGCCGGCGTCGCCAGCGGCGACCCGGTAGCTGGTGGCATCGCCGGCTGCGACCCGGCGGCCGCTGGCGGGGCGGCTGTCGACGTGGGGTCGCCGGTGACCGACGGCGGTTCGCTGACCGCGCCGAGGCGGCGCTCCATGCGTTCGAGGCGTTGCAGCAGCGCGGCGGAGGAGGCGTCGACATCGGGCAGGAGCATCCGCGCGACGATCAGCTCCAGCAGCAACCGCGGGGCGGTCGCACCACGCATCTCGGTCAGTCCGTTGTGGATGATGTCGGCATACCGCGACAGCGTCGCCGCACCTACCCGGGTAGCCTGAGCTGTCATCCGTTCGAGCTGGTCGTGTGGTGCGTCGAGCAGGCCCTTGCTGGCCGCGTCGGGCACCTGCTGCAGAATGATCAGGTCACGGACGCGTTCGAGCAGGTCGGACGCGAACCGCCGGGGGTCGTGCCCGGCCTCGGCGACGCGGTCGACCGTGGCGTACGCGGCGGCACCGTCACCGGCCGCCAGGGCGTCGCACATCTCGTCGATCAACGCGACGTCGGTGACCCCGAGCAGCGCGACGGCCCGCGCGTAGCCGACGCCGTCGGGCCCGGCACCGGCGATGAGCTGATCGAGCACCGACAGCGAGTCCCGCGCGCTACCGCCGCCGGCCCGCACGACCAGCGGAAAGACGGCCGGTTCGACCGTCACCCCCTCGGCTTCGCACAACATCTCCAGGTATGGCCGGAGCACGCCGGGCGGAATCAGGCGAAAGGGGTAGTGATGGGTACGCGACTTGATGGTGCCGAGGACCTTCTCCGGCTCGGTCGTGGCGAACACGAACTTGACGAACTCCGGGGGCTCCTCGACCAGCTTGAGCAGCGCGTTGAAGCCCTGCGTCGAGACCATGTGCGCCTCGTCGATGACGTACACCTTGAAACGGCTGGCGACCGGCGCGAAGAAGGCACGTTCACGCAGCTCACGAGCGTCGTCTACGCCACCGTGGGAGGCCGCGTCGATCTCGATGACGTCGATCGAGCCGGCGCCGTCGGGGGCCAGGTCGCGGCAGGACTGGCACTCGCCGCACGGGTCGGGGGTCGGGCCCCGCTCACAGTTGAGCGAGCGGGCCAGGATCCGGGCACTGCTGGTCTTGCCACAGCCACGGGGCCCGGAGAACAGGTACGCGTGGTTGAGCCGCCCGCTGCGCAGCGCCTGCGACAGCGGCTCGGTGACGTGCTCCTGGCCGATGATCTCGGCGAAGGTGCGTGGTCGGTACTTGCGGTACAACGCGAGCGCCACCCGTCACCTCCCTTACCTGCCGTCGGAGACCGTGGAGCGGCACCACGATACCTCGGCCGTACGACGAGACGCACGGGTGTCGGCCGGCCGGCACGAAAGGGCCCCCCGTGCACCCGCAAGAGCCCGCTTACCCTTGCTGCCTTCCGGCCCTGGGGGAGTTCACAGGATGTACGCCGCACGAGGGGCTCCGATCACTGTACCCGGTGCCTGCCGCAGCGTCGGTGTGGGTATCCTTCTCGACGGAGGATTCGCCTAGAGGCCTAGGGCGCACGCTTGGAAAGCGTGTTGGGATAAAACCCTCACGAGTTCGAATCTCGTATCCTCCGCCACCTTGACCAGGCACAACGTTGAAGGCCGGCCCCGATGGGACCGGCCTTCTGCTTACCTCCGTCTCATTCCGTCCGTCCGGTCCCTCCCGGCGACCCCGTCGCCGGCCTCTCTCGCCACCTGCGGCGCGAAGCTCCGCGCCCGCGAGTACCGGCTAGCCAGGATCTCGGCCGCCGTGGGCGGGTGCG
>JAVHWE010000482.1:0-3075 GCA_032160285.1 Micromonosporaceae bacterium
GCCGACCGGCGCACCCACCGGGCCGACCGCCGCACCCATCGAGCCGACCGGCGCACCCACCGGGCCGGTGCCGTCCGGGGTCATCGAACTACTCGGCGCGGCCGTCGGCGCCGTGCCGGGCGGCACCGAGCGACCGGGCCAGCGGCGGATGGCGGAGGCGGTGGCGCAGGCCGTGAACTCCGGTGAGCACCTGCTGGTCCAGGCCGGCACCGGTACCGGCAAGTCGCTGGCCTACCTGGTGCCGTCGTTGCTGGTCGACGGCCCGGTGGTGGTATCGACGGCGACGCTGGCGCTGCAGGCCCAGCTCATCGACCACGACCTGCCCCGGCTGGTCGAGGCGGCGGCCCCCCGGCTCGGCCGGCGGCCGACGTTCGCGGTACTCAAGGGCCGCCACCACTACCTGTGCCTGGCCCGATTGGAGAACAGCTCCGCCGACGAACCCGCCGACGCGCTGTTCGACGGCGGCGTCGGCGGTGGCACCCGATGGCTCGGCGAGGCCGGCCGACTCGGTACCCAACTGCAGCGGCTGCGCGACTGGTCGACCGGCACCACGACCGGCGACCGCGACGAGCTCGACCCGGGCGTGGACGATTCGGCCTGGCGGCTGGCGTCGATGCCGGCCCGCGAGTGCGTCGGCGCTGCCCGCTGCCCCTACGGGTCGGAATGCTTCGCCGAGGCGTCGCGCGCCCGGGCCCGCGACGCCGACATCGTGGTCACCAACCACAGCCTGCTCGCCGTCGACATGCTCGCCGACCGGCACATCATCCCGCCGCACCGGCTGCTGGTGGTCGACGAGGCGCACGAACTCGCCGACCGGGTCTCCTCGGCCGCGCAGGCGGAGCTGTCCCCGGAGGCGTTGGACCGGGCGGCCCGACGGGTCCGGCCGATGATCGACGAGGAGAGCCAGGACGCGCTCGCCGAGGCCGGCGACTCGCTCACGGTCGGCCTGGCCGACCTGCCTGCGGGCCGGCTCACCGGCAGCCTGCCAGCGGCCCTCGCCGGGGCGCTGACCCTGCTCGACAGCGCCACCCGCCGGTGCCTGGAACGGATCGGCGAGGTCAAGGCAGACGATCCCGATCCGGTACGCAGGCAGCAGGCGAAGGCGGTCCTGACCGAGCAGTCCACAACCGCGCAGCGGCTGCTGGAGTTCGCCGACCACGACGTCGCCTGGATCGCCTGCGACGACCGGGGCCGACGCGCCGTCGTGGTCGCACCGCTGTCGGTGGCCGGTACCCTCGCCACCCACCTGTACACCGACCGCACCGTCGTCGCCACGTCCGCGACGCTGGCGCTCGGCGGCCGGTTCGACACCGTCGCGAACGCCCTCGGCCTCAGCGCGGAGCCGGCGCCAGCCGGCGGACCGGCCAAGCCGGGCCGGCCGGCACCGCGGCTACGGTGGCGTTCGCTCGATGTCGGTTCGCCGTTCGATTACGCCCGACAGGGCATCCTGTACGTGGCCGCCCGGCTGCCCCGGCCGACCGCGTCGGGGCTGTCCGAGGCGGCTGCCGAGGAGATGGTCCAGCTCGTGCAGTCGCTCGGCGGCCGTACCCTCGGGCTCTTCTCCAGCCGGCGGGCCGCCGAGCGGGCCGCCGAGATCCTGCGCGCCCGTACCGACCTGACGATCGGGCTGCAGGGCGAGGAGGCGCTGCCGCTGTTGGTCCGGCGCTTCCGCGAAGACCGTGACAGCTGCCTGCTCGGCGTGATGTCGCTGTGGCAGGGCGTGGACGTGCCCGGTGACGCGTGCCAGCTCGTCCTCATCGACCGGCTGCCGTTCCCACGCCCCGACGAGCCGCTGGCGGCGGCGAGGTCGGCGGCGGTCGACGCGCGCGGGGGATCCGGTTTCGCGGCCGTCAGCGTGCCGATCGCCGCGGTCAGGCTGGCCCAGGGTGCGGGGCGGCTGATCCGGTCGGCCGCCGACCGGGGCGTGGTGGCCGTCCTCGACTCCCGGTTGGAGACGGCCCGCGGCTACGGGCCGTACCTGCGCAAGTCGCTGCCACCGTTGTGGTACACCACCAAACCGGAGGTGGTTCGCGCCGCGCTGACCCGGCTGGCGGCTACGTAGGCTTGGCCGATACCACCACACTGTCGGGCAGCGGCTCGTGGCGGTGGGTGATGAGCCGCCGGATGCCCGTGTTGAGCACGGCAACCAGCGGTACCGCGATCAGGGCACCCATGATGCCGGCGAGGATCAGACCGGTGGCGATGGCGACGACGACGGCCAGGGGATGGATCGCAACCGCCCGGCCCATGATGAACGGCTGCAGGATGTGGCCCTCCAGCTGCTGTACCACTATCACGGCGGCGAGTACGACCAGCGCGCTGACCCATCCGTCGGTGACGAGGGCGACGAGCACGGCCACCGCGCCGGACACGGTGGCTCCGATGATCGGGATGAAGGCGCCCAGAAAGACGAGGGCGGCCAGCGGAAAGGCCAGCTGGACCCGCAGCAGGGCCAACGCGAGCCCGATACCGGTCGCGTCGATCAGCGCGACCAGTATGGTCGCGCGCACGTACGAGACCAGGGTCGTCCAACCGGCCTGACCCGCCGCGTTGAGCGGGTGCCGGGCACCGGCCGGCATCAACCGGATCATGAAAGCCCAGATGCGGCGCCCGTCGCGGAGGAAGAAGAAGGTGGTGAACAGCACCAGTAGCGCGGTGAAGAGCACGTCGACGGCGGTGGTCGCGGTCGACAGCGCACCGGTGGTGAGCACGTCACGGTGCGTGTCCAACCAATTCTGGGCGGCGTCCGCGACTCCGGTCAACTGGCTGTTGGACAGGTGCAGCGGCCCGGTCTGCAACTCGTCCTGAATGGTCCGGATGCCGTCGGTGGCATTCTTGGCCAGCGCCGGGAACGAGTTGACGAACTGGGTCACCACCAGGGTCAGTACCCCGCCGACGACCGCGATACCACCGATCAGGACGACCGCGACGGCGAGCGAGCGGGGCAGCCGGATGCGGCGGCTCAGCCAGCCGACGAACGGCGCGAGCAACGCTGACAGCAGCATCGCGATACTGAGCGGGATCAGTATGTCCTTGAGCCTGCCAACCAGCCAGAACAGCACCGCGCTCGCGGCG
>JAVHWE010000498.1:0-7493 GCA_032160285.1 Micromonosporaceae bacterium
CCGGCGCGCACGGCGAGCCAGCGTGCCAGCGCGGCGTCCGCCGCCGGCGGGGTGTCGCGGGTACGGCGGTTGACGAGCGTTTCCGTCATGTCACCTTCTCAGTAGGCCCCCGAGGAGCGGACGACCGCGCTCAGGGTGCGTAGCAAGATTACGAGATCCAACGACAGCGACCAGTTCTCCACGTACCGCAGGTCCAGCCGTACCGCCTCCTCCCAGGGGAGGTCGGACCGGCCGGAGACCTGCCACAGGCCGGTCATCCCGGGCAGGACCACCAGCCGTCGGCGCATGTCGTCGGGGTAGGTCTCCACCTCCTGTGGCAGTGGTGGCCGCGGCCCGACCAGCGACATAGTGCCACCCAGCACATTGACCAACTGCGGCAGCTCGTCCAGGGACAGCCGCCGCAACCACCGACCCATCCTCGTCACCCGGGGATCGTCGCGCATCTTGAAGAGCACCCCATCGTGTTCGTTGAGGTGACGGATGTCGGACAGTCCCTGCTCGGCGTCGGTGAACATGGTCCGGAACTTGTACATCAGAAACTCGCGGCCGCCCTTGCCGACGCGTACCTGTCGGAACACCACCGGACCCGGCGAATCGACCCGGATCGCCACGGCCAGCGCGACGATCGCCGGGCTGAGCACGGTGAGCAGCACCGCCGAGCCGACCCGGTCGAACGCCGACTTGACCAGTCGCCGGGCCCCGGACAGGGTCGGGTGCTCGACGTGCAGCATCGGCAGGCCGTCGACCGGCCGGATGGTCGTCCGGTCACCGGCCACGTCCATCAGCGAGCTGGCCACGATCAGGTCGATGTCGTCGCGTTCGAGCTGCCAGGCCAGCCGGCGCAGGGCGTGGCCGTCGAGTTCCGGGCAGGACAGCACGATCACGGTGTCGGCGTGCGCGGCGGCCACCGCGACCGCGACGTCCGAAAACGTGCCGTACACCGGCAGGCCCACCCGTCCGTCGTGATCCGGCCCCTTCGGCGGCAGGCAGGCGCCGACGACCTTCATCCCGTGGTACCACTCCCGCCGAAGCTGGTGATCCAGCGCGACGATGGCCAGTTCGTGCCCGACCAGCACCACCCGGCGCAGGCAGCAGCCGCGGCGGCGGGCCCGATGCAGCGTCTTGCGCAGCCCGAACCGGGCGACCACACAGGCGAGGATGGCCACCGGCAGGGCGATCGACACGTACCCGCGGGCCAGTCGGATCTCGAACGAGTACGAGACGATGGCCAGCGTCGCGGTAAAGGCCAGACCGGCGCGCAGGACCCGCTGGTACTCGTCGGTGCCGACGTACAGGTACCGCCGTTCGTAGGCCCGGTTGGCGCCCAGCGCGGCGATGAACGCGATCGGCAGGACGCCCGACAGCACCGCGTACCCGCGGTTGTAGGACGTCAGGGCCGCCCCGAAGCGGAGCATGAACGCGGCGATGCCGGCGCCGAGCCCGACGATGAGGTCGGCAAGGACCAGGGCGAACAGGTACGTACCCTCCCAGCCGGAACGAACCCGGCTCGGGCTGGGTCGGCCGGTCCGGGCAGCTGGCCGCACTGCGCCAGCCGGCACCCGGGTGGCCGGTCCGGTCGGCCGCCGTGGCGGGGGGGTGCGGGCGCGGTCGGCCGATGCGGTACCGGTCCGGTCGGTGCCGGGTACGGTCGGTGCCGCCGGCAGCCGCTGCAGGTCCCGCAGCGTGATGACGGCCGACAGTGGATCGGCGGCATGTCGACCGAGGTACCCGGCGGCGGCACGTGGATCGGCTACCGACTCGGCTCTGGGCTCGGCTTGGGCTCTGGGCTCGGCTTGGGCTCTGGGCTCGGCTGCTGCGTCGGCGTCCGGCAGACGGTCGGGCGCAGGTGCCATGCCGGACCCCCCGCCGCCGCGATCCCCCACTCATAGGCACTAAAGGTGCCTTAGGGTTACAACGTGCAATACGGGCAATTCGTCACGGGCTAGGCGGGATGGTACATGTTCTGCGCCGGTTCCAGGCCGCGCTCGACCACGAGCTCCACCGCGTCAGCCGCCCGGTCGACCAGGAACGGTAACTCCTTGCGCTCCACCGTCGAGAAGTCGGACAGCACATAGTCGGCCGGATCCTGACGCCCCGGCGGCCGGCCGATGCCGAACCGCACCCGGAGGTAGTTCCTGCTGCCGAGCGACGCCGACATCGACCGCAGGCCATTGTGGCCGCCCTCGCCGCCGCCGATCTTGAGCCGGAGCTGCCCGTACGGGATGTCCAGCTCATCGTGGACGGCGACGATCCGCTCCAGCGGTACCTTGTAGAACCGCGCCAGCCCGGCGACCGGGCCACCGGAGAGGTTCATGAACGTCATCGGTTTGGCGAGGACCATCCGGGGCGCGTCGACGCCAACGCCGTGCCGCGCCTCGGCCACCTCGGCGACCGCCTTACGGTGTCGCGAGAAGCGCACGCCGAGGCGCGCGGCGAGCAGGTCGGCCACTGCGAACCCGGCGTTGTGCCGGTTACCGGCGTACTCCCGGCCGGGGTTGCCCAGCCCGACCACCAACCACGGCGTGGATAGCTCGGACATCACACTCCACATGATGACGCCGATCCTGGATCGACGGCATCCAGGATCGGCGTGGGTCGGAGCGGTCAGGACTCGGCGTCGGCCTCGACCGGAGCGGGCGGCTCGGCCACCTCGCCACCCTCGGCCTCCAGCTGTTCGGCGGTCGGCGCACCGGTGACCATCGCGAGCACCATGTCCGGCTCGGCCACCAGCTCCACCCCGGTCGGCAGCGTGACATCGGCGGCGGTGACCCGGCTGCCCGCCTCGAGCCCGGCGATGGAGACCTCGAGGTGGTCGGGTAGGCGGGTGGCGTCGGCGAGGATGCTCAACGTATCGCTCTCGTGCACGACCAGCGTGTCGCGCGCCGCCTCGCCCATGAAGTGCACCGGTACCTCGACGGTGACCTTCTCGCCGCGCCGCACGACCAGCAGGTCCACATGCTCGAAGGTGTCCTTGATCGGGTCGCGCTGAATCGCCTTGGGCAGGGCCAGCGCGGTACCGCCGCCGTCGGTGATCTCGATGTTGAAGAGCTGGTTGACACCGCCGTGCCGGATCGCCGCGGCGAACTCGCGGGCGGGCAGCGCGATATGACGGGGCTTCTCGCCGTGGCCGTACAGCACGGCGGGCACCTTGCCGGCACGGCGGGTACGCCGGGCACCACCCTTGCCGAACTCGGTACGGGTCTCGGCGCTGATCTTGACCTCGGACACGGGAGTACTCCTGTAATGATCCGTAATGCGGACGGCGGCGATGCTCCGGCGAGGGGTGCGGGGCACGGGGCCCGGAGCACCGCGTCGATCACGGTGCCCACTCGGTCATCGGTCGCGTGGTCAGACGCGGCCGGCCCGCGGGGCACCCTCGCCGTGGCAACCGCGATAGCCTACCCGAACCGCGGACCGTGCCCTCGGCCGGGCCGGCTCCTCGCGCACCGGGTGTCAGCTCGACGCGTCAGGCGGTGACCCTGCTCAGGACAGGCCACCGAACAGGGTGGTCACCGAGCCGTCGTCGAACACCTCACGGATGGCCCGCGCGATCAGCGGCGCGATCGACAGTACCGTGATCTTGTCCAACTGCTTGGTCTCCAGCAACGGCAGCGTGTTCGTCACGATCAACTCACTGATCTTGCTGTCGCGCAGCCGTGCGGTCGCCGGGTCGGACAGGATCGGGTGGGTGGCCGCCACGATCACGTCCGCGGCACCCTGGTCGAACAGGATCTCAGCCGCCTTGGTGATGGTGGTGCCGGTGTCGATCATGTCGTCGACGATCAGGCAGATCCGGCCCTCGACCTCGCCGACCACCCGGTTGGCCACCACCTGGTTGGGCTTGAGCGGGTCCCGGGTCTTGTGGATGAACGCCAACGGGCAGCCGCCCAGCCGGTCGGTCCAGCGCTCCGCCACCCGAACCCGCCCCGAGTCCGGCGCGACCACCGTCATCGGCTGCCCCGCGTACTTGTGCTCGACGTAGTCGGCCAGGATGTTCATCGCGAAGAGGTGATCGACCGGACCGTCGAAGAAGCCCTGGATCTGCGCGGTGTGCAGATCGACCGTGAGGATCCGGTCGGCACCCGCGGTCTTGAACAGGTCGGCGACCAGCCGGGCCGAGATCGGTTCCCGGCCCCGGTGCTTCTTGTCCTGCCGCGCGTACGGGTAGAACGGCAGGACCACGGTGATCCGCTTGGACGAACCGCGCTTGAGCGCGTCCACCATGATCAGCGTCTCCATCAACCACTGATTGACCGGCTGGGTGATCGACTGCACCACGAAGGCGTCGCAGCCACGCACCGAGTCCCGGTACCGGACGAAGATCTCACCGTTGGCGAAGTCGTACGCGTCCATCGGCGTCGGCGCGACGCCGAGCACCGACCCGATCTCCAGGGCCAACTCGGGGAATCCCCGACCCGAGAAGAGCATGAGCGACTTGCGGTTGTCCGCGACGATGCTGCCCATCGGTTGTCTGCTTCCACTTGAGCTGAGCCTGATCTGCTGGCCGAGTCATTGTTGCCCGACCGCGGCCAGACCGCCGACTACCTCGCGCTCGGATGACGTACCTCACTCGTCGCCGCCGGCCGGCTGCTCCCGCGCCACCTCCGCGGCGCTGGACGCGGCCCGGGCCGCGGCGGTACCAGGCCGGTTGCGCGCCACCCAGCCGTCGATGTTGCGCTGCGGCGCCCGGGCCACCCCGAGCGCGCCGGCCGGTACGTCGGCGGTGATGATGCTGCCGGCGGCGGTGTACGCACCGTCGCCCACCTCGACCGGCGCGACGAACATGTTGTCCGCGCCGGTACGCGCGTGGCTACCGATCCTCGTGTGGTGCTTGTCCACCCCGTCGTAGTTGACGAACACCGTCGCCGCGCCGATGTTCGTACCTTCACCGACCGTCGCATCGCCGACGTAGGACAGGTGCGGCACCTTGGCACCGGCACCGATGTCCGCCTTTTTGGTCTCGACGAACGTGCCGACCTTCGCGCCGACCCCGAGCCGCGAACCCGGCCGCAGATAGGCGTACGGCCCGACCTCGGCCGACGGGCCCACCTCGGCGCCCTGCAGGTGCGACCGGACGACTGTGGCCGCGGCGGCGACCACGCTGTCGATGACGCTGGTGTCCGGGCCGACGACCGCGTTCTCGCCGACCGTGCTCGTACCGCGCAGATGCGTGTTCGGCTCGATCACCGCATCGCGGCCGAGCGTCGCCGTCACGTCGATCCAGGTGGTCGCCGGGTCGACGATGCTCACGCCGGACCGCATCCAGCCGAGATTCACCCGATCGCGCAGCGCGGCCCGCAGCACGGCCAGCTCGGCCCGGTCGTTGCAGCCGAGCACCTCCACCGGGTCCACCGCGCGGTACCCGGCCACTGGGTACCCGCCGGACACCAGCAGCCCGACCACGTCGGTCAGGTACTCCTCACCCTGATCGTTGTCACTGCCCAGCTTGCCGAGCATCTGCCGCAGGGTCAGCGCGTCGAACGCGTACCCGCCGGCGTTGATCTCGCGGATCGCGCGCTCCGCCGGCGTGGCGTCGCGCTCCTCCACCACCCGCTGGACCGAACCGTCGACGGCCCGCAGCACCCGCCCCATGCCGGTCGGGTCGGCCACCTCGGCGGTGAGGATCGTGGCCGCGGCACCCGTCACCTCGTGGGTGTGCAGCAGGGCATCCAGCGTCGCCGGCCGGATCAGCGGAAAGTCGCCGTTGAGGACCACCACGGTACCGGTGATCTCGCCCGCCGCCGCCAGCGCGACCCGGACCGCGTGCCCGGTCCCGCGCTGGTCGGCCTGCAGTACCGGGGTCGCCGCCGGGGCGACCTCGGTGAGGTGGCCGCGCACCTGATCGGCGCCGTACCCGACGACGACGAGCACCCGGGCGTCGCCCAGGCCGTCGTGGGCCGCCGCCAGGACATGCCCGAGCACGGTCCGGCCGAGCAGCGGGTGCAGCACCTTGGGCAGGACCGACCTCATCCGCTTGCCCTCACCCGCGGCGAGGACGACGAGGGTCCTGGGTCGCTGCGCTTGCGGCTGGTCAGAACCCACGCGCCCACTCCTCGGATGGCTCTGGTCGGTGACCCGCTCATCGTAGTCAGCGGCGCCCAGCGGGTCCGGCACGCGCGCCGATCCGGCCACATTTCCTCGGCGCACGCCGGCAGCTCGGGCCTGAATCGACGGTGCGTGAATCGAGAGTGCCTGAATCGAGAGTGCCTGAATCGGGAGTGCCTGACCTTGAAAGCTCGGCCGCCAGGTCTCGAACCTGGACTATCACAACCAAAGTGTGAGGTGCTGCCAATTACACTACGGCCGATCATCGGAGGGTTCCGGCACAGAATACCGAACACCGACCCGGTGCCCGGTCTCGCTGTCATCCGGTTACCCGACGCAGTCGGACCGTCACCCGTCGCGCGCCGGAGCCGTACCGGCGGACGCTGGTAATCCGGCAGTGCGAGCTTCGAGAGTGGCGGCGGATGATCAGGCGAAAGTTGCGGGGGCAGCGCCAGCGCGGGGTGGTCGCGGTACTGGTCGCGGTCGTGCTCGGTACCGGGGTGCTGATGGGCGCCGCGGCGCTGGTCGTCGACGTCGGGAACATGTACGCCGAGCACGGGCAGTTGCAGAACGGCGCCGACGCCGCCGCGCTGGCCGTCGCCGGCGCGTGCGCGTCGGAGGGCTGCACGGACGCCGCGGCGCAGATCCGAACCGCGCAGAAGTACGCCGACGCCAACGCCCGGGACGGGCATACCAAGGTCACCATGGTCTGCGGCAGCTGGGACGGGCTGGCCGCCTGTCCACCGCCGACCGGCGGCCTCAGCGACTGCATCGGCGACCCACCGGCCGACAACTACGTCGAGGTACGGGTCCGCACCGAACTGGCCGACGGGTCGACGGTCCTGCCGCCGACGTTCGCGGCCGCGATGGCGGGCAGTTCGTCGTACCGCGGGACGTCGATCGCGACGTGTGCCCGGTCGACCGGCGCGTCGGTCTGCGTGCCCGCCGCGGAGATGAGATTCGAGCATACGTTCAACGGCGCCAGCGGCCGCGCGACGATCACCGCGCTGAAGCCGCTGTGCCCGGGCGAGCGGGAGACGGTGACGCTCGTGTCGTACACGATGCCGCAGCACGCGATGGGATTCCCGCAGTACGTGTACGACTCCGATGTGCAGGCGATGACGTCGGGGAAGCTCAGCCTGAACCTGTCGGTGACGGTGCCGGCCTGCGATACGCAGGTCGACATGGTGTTCATCGACGCCCCGATCAACCCCCTCGTATCGGCCAAGTACTTCGACCGCAAGGTCGGCTCGCCCAACGAGCCGGGCAACCGGTCGACCGGGGTGCCCCAGGCAGCCTGGTACAACAGCGGCGACACCGCCCCGTTCTGCACCCAGCACCCGTCGACCACGCTGACCCCGGCGTGCGACGGGACGATGGCGGTACAGCTCAAGAACGCCGCCGGGGCGAACGTTGACGGGGTATTCACGATCACCACCGATGCCGGT
>JAVHWE010000508.1:0-3744 GCA_032160285.1 Micromonosporaceae bacterium
TCGGCCACCGCGGTACTGGTCCAACCGGTCGGTGACCAGGCCGCGAACGTCACCGGCGGACGTACCCGCAGCGATATCAACCTCGACACCGAGGCCCAGCTCGTGGCGTCCACCCCGGTGGCGGCCGAGGCGGCGAAGCTGCTCCAGACGAAGGTGTCACCCGACGATCTCGCCGCCCACGTCAGAATCGACGTTCCGGCCAACACGTCGGTCCTCACGATCACGTACGCGGCCAACCGGGCCCGGGCCGCGCAGGCCGCGTCGCACTCGTTCGCCCAGGCCTACCTGCAGAACCGCCAGGACACCGCGACCGCGGACCTCACCAGCCAGATGAGCGTCGTCAACGGCAAACTTCAGGAGCTCAACGACGCCCTGGCCAAGGTCAACGGTCAGCTCTCGTGGTCGCGCGGGGACAGCACCGACCGGTCCGTGGCGAGCCGGCGCGACACCCTCCAGAACCAGATCGACACCCTGACCGCACGGATCAACCAGCTGTCCACGACCACCGTCACGGCCGGGCGCATCATCCGCGACGCCAACCTGCCGCGCCGGCCGATCAAGCCCAACGTCCTGCTGAACCTGGCCAGCGGGGCCACCGCCGGACTGCTGGTCGGCATCGCACTCGGGCTGGTCCGCGAACGCCTGGACCGCCGCATCCGGCGCACCGCCGACCTGACCCGGCGTGCCGACCTGCCGGCACTGGCGACCCTGCCACGGGGCGCGAAGCTACGAACCGACCGGGTACTGCCGCCGTTCGGCGCCGGCGGTCGGACCTTCAACCGGCTGCGTAACGAGGTGCTGGCCAGCCTGCCGCGCGAACAGGCCAGCCAGGTGGTCGTGGTCACCGGCGCCAGCCGGGGGCCGGCGGCCACCCTGGTCGCCGCGAACCTGGCCGCCGCGTTCGCCCGTACCGGCAGCGAGACGGTGCTGCTGAGCGCCCGGCTCCCGGACACCCTCGGGGACGCCGCGCCGGTCACCACCATGTTCGACGTCGCCGCCAAGCCGGGACTGTCGGAGGTCCTGACCGGGCGCGCCGACCTCACCGAGGCGCTGCAGCGCGCGCCCCGTACGCCGTGGCTTCGGGTGATCACCACCGGCGGTACGGCGAGCGCGGGGGGCCTGCTGCAGTCGCAGTCCCTGCGCGACCTGATGTTGGCGCTGCGCGCGCAGGCCGGGTACGTGGTGATCGAGGCGCCGTCGACGGCGTCGAGCGCCGACGCGCAGAGCCTCGCCAGCCTCGCCGACGCGGCGATCGTCGCCGTCGAGCTGCGTCGGACCACGTACACCCAGGTCCTCGACGCGGTCGAGCAGCTACGCCGGGTCGGTACGCCGGTGTTGGGTTCGGTGGCCATGGCCCGACTCGCCCGGGCCCGTCTGGACCCCGCCCGGCTCGCCCGGCCGCGGGCGGATCCGGACCGGGTCGGCGGCTCCGGCGCGGACCGTGCGGCGCCGAGCGCCCCCACGCCGCGCGCCGGCCTGCCGAAACGGTTGGACCCGCCAAAGCGGTTGGACCTGGAGCGGCTCGCGGGTTTGGAGCGGGTGGAGGAGATCGAGTGGGTGGAGCCGGTCGATCAACCGGAGCCGGTCGAGCGGGCGGAGCCGGTCGAGCGGGCGGAAGCGCTTGAGCGAATCGAGTCGGTACGGGTGGACCGGGTGCGCGTCGACGACACAGACCCGCGGCCGGTGCTGGCGCACCTGACCACCCGCGGGCCTAACGGCCGCGGCCAGGCCACCGGCATCATGGCGGCACTGACCGAGGACGGGCTGGACGCACCCCGATGACCGGTTCGGCCGTCCACACCGCGCCGGTACCCACGCCCGCGCCCGCAGCCACATCCGTGAAGACCGTCGGGGGCACCGACGAGGGCGCGCCGAGCTGGCCGATCACCGCCATGTTCGGTGCGTACCCGGTGTGGTGGGCGCTGGGTCTCGGCGTGTTGATTTTCCCGCTGATGGCGGTACCCATGGTGTATCTGCTCGTGCGGCGCGACCGGCACACCGGCCGGCGGCGGCCGATCGCGCTGCCCCCGGGCTTCCCGCTGTGGCTGCTGTTTCTCGCGATCGTGGTGCTCAGCGCCGCGGCGCTCGGCGCCGACCCGGCCGGCGTCGTGGTCGGCAGCGCGAGCGGCCGGCTGACCGCGGTCACCTACCGGTTCGTCTGCTACGCCGCGCTGACCGTGCTGCTGGTGTATCTGGGCAACACCGGCCGGCTGGCGCTCCCGCAGCATCGGCTGGTCCGGCTGCTGGCCTGGCTGTTCGTGGTGACCGTCGCCGGCGGCCTGTTGGGTGTCCTCGCCGGCGGGTTCGAGTTCGACTCGGCGGTCGAACGGCTGCTGCCGCACCACCTCCGCGCCAACGGTTTCGTGCAGTCGTTGGTGCATCCCTCGGCGGCGCAGGTGATGGATCTGCTCGGCGGGGCGCGGCCGCGGCCGGCCGCGCCGTGGGGATACACCAACACCTGGGGAAACAACGTCTGCCTGCTGGGGGGGTGGGTGGGGGTCTGGGCCCTGGCCCGGCGCGGCGGACGGCGGGTGTTCGCGACGATCGTGCTCACGCTCGCGGTGATACCGGTCGACTACTCCCTCAACCGCGGGATGTGGATCGGCCTCGGCGTGATCGTCGGGTACGTGGCGCTCCAGCTGGCCCGGCGCGGGCGGCTGGCCGCGCTGTGCGGTACCGCGGTCGCCGCGGCCGTGCTGGCCATCGCGCTCGCCGCCACCCCGCTGGGCGCGCTGGCCGGCGACCGGGTGGACAACGGGAAATCCAACGGGGTGCGGTTGTACCTGACCGACCGGGCGCTGCAGGGTGTGCGCGAGTCGCCGCTGATCGGCTTCGGCTCCACCCGCAACACGCAGGGCGGCCGAAGCTCGATCACGGTCGGAAAGACCACGAACTGTGCCCGCTGCGGCAACTTCACCGTCGGCGGAAATGGCCAGCTGTGGCAGCTGCTGTTCGCGCACGGGCTGCTCGGCACGGCCGCGTACCTCGGCTTCTTCCTGTACGGGCTGTGGCGTTTCCGGGCCGACACCTCACCCATCGGGCTGGCCGGCGGCGCCGCGATCGTCAGCACCTTCGCCGCGATGTTCTGGTACAACGCGCTGGTCACCCCGTTGGCGTTCACCTTCTGCGGGTACGCCCTGCTGTGGCGCAACGCGGCGCGGTGGCCCCGATGAGCCCGATGCGTACCGCGCCCGGCGCGGCGAGGAGTACCGACGGGCGACTGCGGGCGCGCTACGTCGACGAGGTGCTCGACATCCTGTACCCGCCGCCGTGCCGGCCCGACGCGGCGTTTCCAGCCGCGGCCCGGCCGGGGACCGCGGAGTACCTGGTGGTGCCGAGCCTGCGTCGGCCGCGCCTGCTGGTGCCGGCCGGTGACCTGCGGCTGGCCGCGGCGGCGGTGCGCCGCTACGCCGAACCGACGTCGTGGACGGCCCGGCTGGGGCGCGACGCGGTGGTGGCGGCCCTGCGCACCGGCGCGTCGAGGGCCCTGCTGCGCGGTCGGATCCGGGTGGCGGTTCCGGCCGGTTCGGACACCTTCGAGCGGTACCTCGCCGACGCGCTCGGCCGGCCGGACCTGTCCGTGTCCATCCACATCGGACCCGTCCGAGCCAACCGCAAGCCGGTGCTGCAGGTACTCGAACCGGGCGGTACGACCGTGGCCTTCGTCAAGCTCGGCGTCACCGCCCTGACCCGTACCCTGGTCCGCGCCGAGGCCACCGCGCTGGACTGTCTACGCCACGCCGC
>JAVHWE010000566.1:0-10707 GCA_032160285.1 Micromonosporaceae bacterium
TAGAAGGCTTGATCACGACACGGAATCTGGCGCGGGGCCGGCGAGCCACGGCGGCACGTCCTGGCCGACCTGCCGCACGATCGCCTCCACCCGCTCCGCCTGCCAACCGGCGGAGAGCAGCACCCGCTCGCCCCAACGCCGCATGCGGCACGGGAACGGGGACCTGTCACTGCCGCAGTAGGCGCCACCCGGCCACTGCTGTGCGGTGTGGAGGAGGACCGCCCGGAGGGCGAGGCGCATCTCGTCACGGCTCACCGTCGAGGTTCCCATCCGAGCGGCCGGTACCACGACCCGCGGAATCGACTGCAGCGTTCCGGGGATGTCGGAGCAGTCCATCTGGCGCCTCCACACGGTCATCGAGGGCAAGTCGTTCCAGGTGGCGGTAAAGCTGCTGGAACGGGACAGTTCCGGCGGCGCACCCCCCAGATTGGACCTCGGCATTACTGAGTCCTAATCTGTGAAGCACAGATTACGAAGTCTTTGGACCGCTGGCAAGCGTTACCGGGTGCGCAAATGTGTCAACTGTTGGATCCGGTACCTCAATACGGGCGGGAATCCCGGACGCCATGTGCCAACGCGGCCACGCGCGGTAGGGTCGGGCAAGCCTTGAGACAGGTGAATACGAGAGATCCCCCGGGTCGGCCCCCGGGGGATCTTCGCTTCGTACCGGCCGACCGTGCGCCGACTAACCGTCGTAGCGGCGGTCGTAGCGGCCCGCCTTCACCGCGGCCAGGAAGGCGCCGAACGCGACGCGACTGACGATGTGGGCGCCGGCGTCGGGACGCGTACTGTCCCGCACCGCCGTCACACCCGGAAGGTTGCCGGCCACCTCGACGCAGCCGGTGTTGGCGCCGTTGCTGCGAACAGCCTTGCGCCAGCGTGCCTGAGACAGGTCTGTCACTGAATTCACTCCAAGATCTCGGCAAGGTTCTCGAGGTAGGCGGCGGTGGCCTCGGCCCCGAGCGCCGCCTCATGGATCCGCTCGAAGATCACCGCATAGGCGTCCACCTCACTCGGATCGTTGACTTCCTGGAGCGCAGCGTCGTTTTCCAGGTAGACCATGCTCGGCTCGTCGCCAGGAAAGTCGAAGATGCTGATCAGGCTGCTCATCCCCGGATGCGGACCACCGGCGAAGCGCAGCAACCGAATGTCGATCTTGTCCCGACGGCTACCCTCGACCAGGTGGGCGACCTGCGCCCGCCGCTCGGCGCGGGTGCCCCACCGATACATCAGGGACGCCTCGGTGACGACCGCCACCAGGTGCGATGCCGATCCCTCGGGCCGCTCCAGGATCTCCTGACGACGCAGCCTCGCCTCCAACGCCCGCTCGCGCCACGGCGGCTGGTGGAATCCGACGGACATCTGGGCCGCGATGTAGGCCGGCGTCTGGAGCAGTCCCGGCAGGATTAACGGCATGTACACGCAGATCCGGGTGGCGTCCGCCTCGTAGCCGGGGTACTCGTTGTCGCCGAAGACGTCACCGAACTCGCGCCACCAGGCCCGGCCGCGGGCCAGTACCGCCAGATGCTCAAGTTCGGCGCGCTCCGCCTCCCCGACGCCATAGATGCGGAGCAGGTCGCGGATGTCGCTCATCTCCGGCCGCTTCCAGACGTTCGCCTCGAACCGGCCGACCTTGCCACGCCCCCAGTTGAGCTTGTCGCAGACCTGGTTGGCGGTGTACCCGTTCTTGATTCGCAACTCGGCGAGGCGACGCGCGAGGCGACGCTTGGCGACGGTCGCGCCATACACGTCAGTCACCCGGGCTCCTTTGAACAGGACGTGCCGATCAGCATACGCCGCCGAAATTGTGAATCACAAATGCCTTTCTCCCTCGTCCGGCGTGCGGACGACGTTCGACCGCCTCCTAACCGGTCGCCCGCCCATCTGGCCGGTGCGATGGACCCACGCATTCGTGACCACCCGTCCTCACGCGAGGTCAGATCAGCCCGTGACCAAAGGGCCGACCGTCAGTCCGTGGCGTCGTCGAACTCGCCGGCCTTGGCCCCGTCAACGAAGCATGCCCATTCGTACTCGTCGTAGACCAGCACCCGGCCGCTGCGGTCGCCCGCCACCCGCATCAGCACCCACGGCTGGCCCAGCGCCTCCACGAATGCGACCTCGATGGCACCTTCCGTCTCACCGGACCGCTGCCAAACCAGGGCGTCGAGATCCAGTCCGAGGCGGGCGACGTCGGGCTTACCGTCAGCCATCACGCCTCCCCAATCTCAGTACCCGTCGAGGTTTCACGCGTCCGGGTCGCGGGCGCCAAGGTCGCGGGCTCCCGGGTCCCGGGCATCAGCTTCGCGGCCGTCCTGGGCGCGGTGGTCAGGGCCGTGGCGCTGCGGTTACGGGCGTCGGGGCGAGCCGGGCGCGTCACGGGCCGTGCCCACGCCGCGTCGCACACTCCAGACCCCTCGTCAGCGTCCCCGGGCCTGCTGCACCGCCACCGTGCGGTGGCTGGTTGGACCGCCCCCGGCCCGATCCGGAGTACCTTCTTACGGTCAATTCGACCGCGACACGGTCGGCCGCGGTGTTCGCGGCGCCGCCGAGCGGGTAGGCCGGCATTACCGGCCACCAACGACCGGTTCGGTAGCCCGGTGTCACTCATCGGTGGTCTCCAGCCGGTGCGGATATCTCGGACGTGTGCCCCCAAGTCGCTAACAGTCTGTCACTGCTTATGCGAATCACAACTCGTAATCACGCAAAGTGATGCATGGGCTCACAGCCGCTTCGTCATGATGGTCGTTGGCGCGAGGCGACCGTCCGGGTCCGCTGCGTAGTCCCCGATAACCCCCACCGGCCGCCAACCCCGACGCTGGTACAGCAGCTCGGCCGGGCTGCCGGTACGGGTATCGAGCACCAGCAAGCTGCGACCATTTTCGCGGGCCGCATCCTCCAGGGCGGACAGCAGCGCGCTCGCGCAACCGCGGCCCCGGGCGCCCCGATGTACCAGCAGTTTGGCGACATCTGCCCGGTGGCGGCCATTCGGCAGCGTCGCCAGGACCAGACGCACGGTACCGACGATGCGCCCGTCTTCCTCGCGGGCGGACCAGGTCAGCGTGTCGGGCTGGGCGAGCGCCGCCCGCCACCACGCACGCGCCTCTTCGACGCTCAGGGTGGCCAGGAAACCGACGCTCGCACCGTCCGCCACGCAGTCCAGCAGAACGTCGGCCAGCCCGGCGTGGGCGGCGGCTGCCTGGTCGGACGTCAGAAGATCGATTCGCATCCGGGCATCATGCCCTGTGGCCGCAACCTACCGCCGCCCATCACGAGCGCCCGAGGCCCCCCAGGACCGTCGGGAACTCAGACCCGGGATCGGCCGCGTAGCCAGCCGAGGTCACGTTTCCGGAACCCGCCGGGCAGCGTCCCGGCATACGTCGGGGTAGCGAGGAGGACCGAGTCGGCCGCGGCCAGCTGTTGGCGCGGGTCGGCGAGCGCGGGGGTGCGGCCGCCGGGTGGGTGGAAGCGCGGCGGGTACCCACCCGAGACAGTGCCGTGGGTCCGCGGACGCGCCGCGGACCCACCGCACCATGTCAGATCGGCAGCCAGAGCGCCGGTACGTTCGGCGGCTCCCAGCCGGGTATCGAGGTGTGTGCCTGACGGCACTGGTAACGCAGACCGTTGTAGGTCACGGTCTGACCGGTCGGGTACGCCACGTTCGGCGCCCAGGTGCCGCCCGCCGCCGGCGGCGGATTGGTGGTCGGCGGCGGATTGGTGGTCGGCGGCGGGTTGGTGGTCGGCGGCGGGTTGGTGGTCGGGGGCGGGTTGGTCGGCGGGGCCGGCGTGCCGGCGGCACCGAACGGGCTCAGGGTGATGCCGGCGGAGCGCGGGTCGCCGTCGTGTACCAATGACTCGAAGTTGCCGACGTCGTCGAAGGCGAAGCCGTAGGCCCTACCGTCGGCCATGTTGGCGTGGATGATCCGCGAGTAGTGATTGGTCAACGCGCCCTGGTAGAACTGTGCGGCGTTCGTACTCGGTTGGGTGTCGATCGTGCCGAGCGTGGTGCGGTTCATAGCCGCGCACAACGTCCGCGCGATCGGGCCCACGACCAGGTCGTTCGGTGCGCCGAGGGCGCCGTCGCAGCCCCATACATTGGCGCTGGTCGGCCGCTGGAACGACGCGACCTGCGCGCCCGCGGTGTTGGTGAAGTTCATGACCGTACCGGAGGTGCGGCCGGTGAACCGGACGGCGGGCTGGTCGAGGAACGGCGTCACGACCAGTGGCTTGCTCGCGTACGCGGCCCACGCCGAGGCGATGTACGGGTCCAGATACGTCGAGCTCATCAGTCCGGCGTCGGCTGCCTTGCCCGGGGCCAGTACCCGCAGCACAGTTCCGTCGGCTCGGGTCACCACGGAGTTGCTGAAGCCGGCCTGGGCCCGGATCGCGTTGATCACGTTGTTGCGGCCGTTGGCGACCGGCGCGCCGGTCTGCTGCGTGACACCGGCGGCGTTGGTCACGCTGACGACGTGCGGTACCGCGAACATGTCGACCTGGGAGCTGTTGATGAACAGGCCGGTGTCGTTATAGGTGAACTCGGTCCAGTCGAACAGGATGTTGGCGTTCGGATCACCGCCCGCCCACGGGGCGGGCTGGACGAGACCGGTCGGGGTCAGCAGGAAATGCAGCCGCTCCCCGAATGAGAAGTAGAGCCGGGCCGAGAGGAAGCGTGGCAGCTGAAGCGTTGTGCGGCCGCCGTTGGCCGGGCCCGGGATCGACACGTCCTGCGCCGGCGTCGGCGGCAGGCCGCCGGCGGGCCACGGCGTGAACGCCCCACCCGCGCTGACCCATCCGAGCTGTCCGGTGTTGATATTGGTTCCGAGCACGTACAGGAAGACCGCGTCGCTGCGACCGGTGTTGTTGGTGATGGTGATCGGTAGCAGCGCGGGCCCGATGGCCTGCGCCGGTGACATGGAAGCGACTATGGCCGTCGGCACAGCCAACGCGATCGCGGCCAGCCAATGGATGAGCTTTTTTCTGGTACGCACGGGCAGCTCCTCGCATCCCTACCTATGGACACGAACCCCGGTCGCCCCGAGGTGCGCGCGAACCAACGGCCGCGTCGGGAGCGGGGCGCATGTACACGCACGCATGGCCGGGGCCATGGCGCTCCCGGGACGGCGTGAATGCCGTGTGAGAGCGCTCTCACAGAGTCATCGACCTAGCGACGTCTGTCAATAGCTTAGGGGGCTTTGCCGTCTTTCGGATCCTCATTCACCTGCTCGAACGTCCCGAAACCAACACCGCCGAACTTCTCGGTCCGCGTCGTACGCGCGGCGGGTGGACACGATGTCGCATCACCGTGGGCACAGTCAGCCATCCACGGGACAAGGAACGTCGGCGTACGGCGGCAAATCCACCTTCCGAAATTCCACGCACACCGGGGCATTGACGGCTGTCGAGCGACCACCCTACGGTTCGGCAAGAGCGTGACAACGTTGTCGCGCACGATTCGAAGGGATTCACTGCCATGACGGACCGTAATGGGCGGCGTGCCATGCTGAGCCGTCGGGCGCTGCTCGGGGGTGTGGTGAGCACCGGGACCCTTGCCGCACTCGGCACGCCCGCGTACGCGGCGCAGCCGGCTACCGGCGCCGACGAACGGCACACCGGACGGGACTGGCGGCCGGTCGCCCAGGACGTGCGGCGCGAGCTACGCCGGGCCTGGCAGACGTATCGCCGGCACGCCTGGGGCCACGACCAGCTGCTTCCGCTGACCAACTCGTTCAGTGAGTTCTTCGACGACGCCCACCCGGTCGGGCTGACCATCGTCGAGGCGCTCGACACGCTGTACCTGATGGGGCTGGACCGGGAGCTTGCCGACGGCGTCGAGTGGATCCGCGAACACCTCGACTTCACGGCGGTCAGTACCGAGGTGCAGATCTTCGAAACCAACATCCGGATGGTCGGCGGGCTGTTGTCGGGCTACCTCGCCACCGGCGAGAAGGTCCTGCTGCGCAAGGCCAAGGACATCGCCGACATCCTGCTGCCGGCGTTCGAAACGTCGCCCACCGGGATGCCGTACCGCTTCGTCGTGCCGAGCACGGGCGTGCTCAGCGGCACCACCAATGTGCTCGCCGAGATCGGCACCATCGTCACGGAGTTCGGCACACTGTCGCGCCTGGTCGGGGATCCGCGCTACTTCCGGGCCGCGAAGAAGGCACAGCAGGCCGTCTTCGACCGCCGCTCGGCGCTCGACCTGGTCGGTACCGAAATCAACATCGAGACCGGCGAGTGGACCAATCCGTCGGCGCGGGTGGACCCACCGGTCGACTCGTTCTTCGAATATCTGTGGGACGGCTGGGACCTCTTCGGCGACCGTGACCTCAAACGCTGGTACGACGTCCTCACCGCGGCGATCCTCCGCCACGAAACGGAGGTGTTCAACGGACACCTGTGGCTGCACCGGTCCAACATGGACACCGGCGAGCTTGAGAGCCGCCGCACCTCCGAGTTGACCAGCTTCTACGCCGGACTGCTCGGCCAGAGTGGGCACCTGCGCGAGGGCGAAGCGTACTTCGACTCCTGGACGGCGATGCTCGACAGTTTCGAACTCCTCCCCGAGGGGCTCGACTACAGCGTCCCCGCGGCCACCTCGCCCGGAAACCAGCTGCGGCCCGAGTACGTCGACTCGGCATTCACTCTGTGGCTGGTCACCGGCAAGGAGCGCTACCGGGAACGGGCATTCGAGTACTACCGCCGCCAGAAGAACGCCTCCCGTACCGACGGGGCGTGGACCATCATCACCGACGTCACCACCACACCCCCGACCCAGGGCGACCTCACGTCCGGGTACTGGTGGTCGGAGCAGATGAAGTACTGGTACCTGCTCTTCAGTGACGCGCCCCGCTTCGACTACCGGCACAATTACCTGTCCACCGAGGGCAACGTGTTCCGCGGCCTACGAAGGGGCCGGTGACCCTGATACAACCACCGGTAACAGCTGTGCGCCGCCGTCGCGGGTCGAGATCCGGCCCGCGGCGGCGACCGGAGCAATGTGCGGCCGTAGCGATCACGCCCCGGGCGGTGAACGGGACATTTTCGGGTCGCTGAGCTCAGCGACCTGGGCGGCCGCCAGCAAGAACCAGACCGCCTGGAAGGGCGGCGACTGGATGGGCCGCCCGTGGACCGGCAAGGGCTGGACCACCGCCACCGGCGGACAGCCGAGTTGGTCGGGCCGCACCTGGTCGGGCCGCACCTGGTCGGATCTGGTGTGGTCGGACCTGGCCTGGGCCGGCGCCACCTGGACCGGCCGCACCTGGTCGAACACCACGGTCAACGGAGTCGAGTGGGCCGGCAGAACCTGGTCGGGCGTCGGCTGGCTCAGCGGCGGCACCGGCATCTGGATGCTCTGAACCCCCCGGTACCGGTGAGCCCAGACGCACCGGTCGCGGACGCACCGGTCGCGGACAACATCCGATGTGGACAGACGTAGGCCCGCTCAAACCGAGCGGGCCCACGGCTCCGGGAGCGGTCAGCAAGAACCGGTGCGCTGGCAGCTGAGGTAGATGTGGTCGCACTGGTCGTACCAGCAGGTGTACCTGCTGCCGTTCCAGCACGGGTGCGTCTGTACCTCGCACGGAGCGGCCGCGGCGGTGACCTGAGGCACGAGCCGGTTGACCATCCGATCGGCAAATGCGGTGAGGACCTTCATGTAATACCTCCTCTAGGGCGATGCGCCGACCGTATCGGAGGCGCCTACAGGTTCACCTACGGTGAACGCACACCGCTGATACATCGGCGTCGGGACGCCACCGGTCGGCCTCCGGCAGCCGGCGCAGCACCCGTCCGAGTACGCGGGACAGTGGAAGGTAGCCAATGCTCCTGGAGTCCCAACTGCCTGTGCTCGCGTCGCCGAGCACCACGACACTGCCCTGCGGTACGGATTGCCCGCTGGCGTGGCGCAGCGCCCGGACGTCTCGCGGTACCCGGTCGCCTGGCAACGCGGCAACCCGCTTGATCAGGTATGGTCGCCGGTCGACCGCGCCGGTCAGCGGCGGGTGCCACCAGTTCCCAGCCGGATCCGGCCGCTCCACCACGACCACGTCGCCGACCGCCAGCCGCCTTACCGGCACCCGGTGCACCAGAACCCGGTCACCGCTGCGGTACGTCGGCTCCATCGACGCTCCGTCGATCCGCACGACGGCGTACCGGCGGCGCAGTCGTATCCAGGCGCCGATACCGGCGAGCGTCCCGACCAGTGCCGCCGTGAGTGCGGGTCGACCGGGCACCTACACCACTCCGGTCAGATCGGACGGCTCGGTGCGGTAACCGGCCGCCTGCAACGTGAACAGCTCCGCATACGGGCCGCCCGCTGCCAGCAGCTGATCGTGCGCTCCCTGCTCCACCACCGTGCCCTCACGGAGAACCACGATCGTGTCGGCGTCGCGGACGGCGCTCAACCGGTGGGAGATGAGCAGGCTGGTCTTGTCACGACTGTGGTCGCGGAGCCGGCGGTGCACCTCGTACTCGGCGGCCGCATCGAGGCCGGCACTGGGCTCGTCGAGGATCAGCAGGTCGCAGTCCTGCCGAAGCAGGGCTCTGGCGAGTGCGATGCGCTGTGACTGACCGCCGGAGAGCACCACCCCGGTACCCGGGTCGTTTCGGTCGGCGAGGTCGGTGTAGATGCGGGTCAACATGGTGTCGTACCCCGACGGCAGCGCCGCGACCATGTCGTGGCAGCCGGCCCGCCGGGCGGCCGCTTCGATCTGGTGCCGATCGCCCCAGCGGGTGAGGTCACCGAGGCCGATGCTCTCCGCGGCGGTCAGCTCGTACTCCATGAAATCCTGGAACACCGCGCCGATCCGGCGCCGGACCTCGTCGACCGGAAGCTCACGCAGATCGGAACCGTCCCAATGGATGCTCCCGCGGGTCGGCTCGTAGAGGCCGCACAGCAGCTTCACGAGGGTGCTTTTGCCGGCGCCGTTGATCCCGACCAGTGCTGTCGACCTGCCGGCCGGCAGGAACAGGTCGACCCCCAGAAGCACCCAGGGGAGGCCGTCGCGGTACCGAAACCACACATCCCGCAGTTCGATGCCGTGTCGCAGCGGCGCCAACCGCGACGTCGCCGCCGGTCGGTGCGGTTGCGTCGGTGACGGCGGTTCGGCCGCCGTACGCACGACGTAGCGGACATGGTCGAACGTCAACGTCGATTCGTGGGCGCGGGCGACCGACGAGATGGCGGCGCTCAGTCCGGCCTGGACGCCGTTGACGGCGGCGACGAAGATGGCGACGTCCCCCACGGTCAGTGCGCCGGCCCGGGCGGCGAGGACCGCCCACACCAGACCCGCACCGGCGACGACCGCGCCAAGGACGGCGAGCAGCCCTTGGGACGCCAGTTCGCGCAGGTCCATCCGGCGGCTGCCGTCATTGATCCGGCGCAGTTCGGTGAGCATCCGGGTGCCGAACAGGTTCCCGAGCCCGAACAGGCGCAGCTCCTTGGCGGCGGTCAGGCTGGTCAGCAGGTCGGCGTAGAACAGTTCCCGCCGGTTGGCTGCGCTGAGTTCCCACATCGTGCCGGCCCGCCGGCGGGCCAGGCCGATCTCGGCCCGCACGGTCGGCACCGCCGCGAGGGCGACGACCAGCACCATCCACGGGTTGAGATACAGCAGCGCCCCGATGAAGCCGCCGATCGTCAACCCGCTCTGGACCACGGAGAGGCAGCTGCCGACGAGTTGGCTCGGACCGGTCGGTCCGAGGTCCGTCGCCAGCCGCAGCCGGTCGTTGAACTGCGGGTTCTCCAGCCGGGTCAGTCCCTTCATCCCCGCCACCGCCGCGTACAGACGGGACCGGACCTCGAGGCCGACCACCCGCATGAGCTGGCGGTCCACATAGCTGACCAACCGCGGCAGTACCACCCCGAGCACGCCCAGCAGCGCGAGAACGAGCACCGACCGCAACGCCGTCCACGCGGCCCCACGGGTGGACGGCGCGATGCCGTCGAGGACCACCTTGGTCGACCATGCGATACCGATCGGCACGGCGCCGGCGGCCGCGGCGAGCGCCAGCCGGATGAGCAACAACCGCCGGGAGGAGCTCCACACCAGCTTCGCGGCGTCCGTCAGGACGTGCAGGGCACCCGTCACGCGGGAACCGGCGCGTTGTCGTCGAGCATCTTCAGATCGAACCCGCTCGCGTCGATGGTGGCGCCGGCGCCGATCCGGAGGTACGCGGGGTAGCCGTTGACCGAGAACGCCCGACTCACAGCGCCCTCGGCGGGTTCGACGACGACCCGGGCGAACGGCTCCAGCTGTTCGCGGATCGCGGTGACGTCCGGTTCGGCTCCGATCACCACGGCGAGTGCTTCCGCGCCGCCCGCGGACACGCCGCGGGCCCGCTCCACGAAGTCCGGCAGCCCGCTGACGCAGGCGGGACAGTCCGGTGAGAAGAAGCCGACCAGGGTACCCGGGGTGAGATCGGCGGTGCCGATCCGGCCCGCGGTGGTGGTTGTCGCGGTGAAGGCGCCGACGACAGAGCCGGGCCGAGCGACGATCGGATCGCCTCCGGTGAGGGTGAACCGGCTCAACGCTGTGGTGTGTTCGCGAAGGCGGCGCAGAATGCCGAGGATCAGCACGAGGTTCACCAGACCCACTGCGCCGACCAGCAGCACGGCAGCGATCAGATAGCCCATTACCGGATCTCCCTGTCGGATTGGGGCCGACCACTCCCGACGGCGACGGGCGCCGCCCGGAACAGGTCCGCCAGATGCTC
>JAVHWE010000596.1:0-2761 GCA_032160285.1 Micromonosporaceae bacterium
CACACCGCGAAGTGCGGAACCCTCAGCCGGTTATAGCCGGTCGAGAGTTCCGCACTTCGGGACCTGGGGCAGCGTCAGGTTCAGAGCAGCCAGGCGGTGGTGCGGGTGCCGCTGGACCAGCTCAGGCCCTGCCAGGAGGCGCCGCACCAGCCCGGGTTCGCGTCGCCGCTGGCGCTGGACCAGGTGCGGCCGCTCCAGGTACGCCCGGACCAGTCCAGGCTGGACCAGGTGCGCCCCGACCACGTCCGCCCCGACCAGGTGCGGCCGGTCCACGAGGACATGCCGTCCGCGGCGGTCGTGAAGCCGGTTCCGGTCCACGACCGGCCCATCCAGGTGCCGCCCGACCACGAGGTGCCGGCCGTACTGGCGGCGGCCCACGCGGCGGTGTTGAACGGCAACCCGAAGATGTCGATCTCGCCGGTCAGCTTCGCGGTGTCCGACCCGAAGGTCATCACCCCGGTGCCGCGAGCACCCTGCAGGGTGCCGTTGCCTGCGCTCGGCGTCCAGACCGGAGTGGTGGCCTGGACCAGGCTCGATCCGAGCACCTTGGCGAGGTCCAGCTGGCCGCCGTACCCGAGATCGAGCGACGTGGCGTGCGGCAGGTAGATGCTGTGGCTCTGGAACATGGCCTTGAAATCCTGCGGACGGGCCGAGGGCCAGCGCTGGAACAGCAACGCGGCGGCTCCCGAGACCACGGCGGCGGCCTCGGAGCTGCCGCTGCCCTTGAAGTAGCGGTCCCCGACCCGGGCGGCGGGGAAGTTGGTGTCGATGTACGAGCCGGGGGCGCGCAGCGAGACGATCGACCGGCCGGGGGCGAGCAGGTCCACCATCCGGTTGCTGTCGCCGCGGCTGCTGAACGAGGACACCGTGTCGTCCATCGGGTTGGTGGTGCCCTGGTGGTCCGTGGCGCCGACGACCAGGGCGTACCTGTCGATGGCCGGATTCGACACCTTCGCGGTCGCGCCGCTGTTGCCCGCGGCGACGACGACCAGGAGGCCGGCCTTGCGCGCCGTCTGGGCGGCATGCACCAGCGGATCGATGTCACGGTCCTGCACGCCATCGGTCCCGTAGGAGAGGTTGAGCACCCGGATCGGGTTGCGCGGGTCGTCGTTACGGTGCGCGACCACCCAGTCGACCGCGGCGAGCATCTGCGAGACATCGACAGCGCCGTTGGCAGCGCCGACCTTGATCGAGGTGAGCTTGGCATCGGGGGCGATGCCACGGAAGCCGGTGCCGTTGGTGTTGTCGCGGCCGGCGATGATCCCGGCCATGTGGGTGCCGTGGCCGTAGCCGTCCTTCTGGTAGAGCGACGGGATCTGGCTCTCGATCGACAGGTCCGGCCCGTTGACGATGTTCCCCGAGGTCAGCCCCTGTACCGGCACGACTCCCGTGTCGATCAGTGCCACTCCCACGCCCTTGCCGGTGTAGCCCTGGGCGTACGCGGTGTCGGCGTGGATGATCCGGGCGACGTCGGTCATCGCTGCCTGATCCGCCGGGAATGACCAGTCCGTGGTCGTCGTCGTGGCCGCCGCCGAGGGGGCGGCGGTCGCGAGCAGGGCCCCGACGATCACGGCGCTGAGCAGCCCAATGGCCGCCCCTGCCTTCCTGCGGGATGAAGACATGGTCAAGACGCACCTTCCATGGCGTTGACGCTCCGTGCTGGGCAGAGTCCGTCGGTGGGGTGACGGTTGGTAATCTTGTGAACACGAGTCGTGATAACTGTGCAGCGCGCACACCAGCGGGGGGAAGAGCCGCCGACCCATCCCGCCCGCTCGGCCCGCCGGCACCGTCCGAAGGGCCAGGCGCTCTGTCCCGTGAGGTGGGCCCGCGGTGGTCGGGTGGCCCGTGCTGCCGGACTGGCGGTCCTCAGGACCGGCCTTGCGGTGCCGATGATCACCGGGTGCCTGTCGAATGGCGCCGGTGGCTGCCGGTACTCGCGCTCGTGGGCGGGCTCGGCTGCGTCGCGCCCGTCGCGCTGATCACTTTCGGGTTCAGCTCCATGGCCACCGACGCCTGCCCGTCGGACGGTCCCTGCCCGGCCTGGGACGCCATCCTCAAGACATTTGCGATTGCCATCGCCATGACGCTGGCGCTCTCGTGCCTTCTCGTCGTGCTCACCGCGGTCCGCCGTGCTCCGCGCTCGCGCTGGCCGCTGGCTGGGCTCACCCTCGCCGTCGCCGCGTGGCCGGTGTTCTGGATCTGGATCCTTGGCGGCCCCGCCCTCGCCTGACGTGCGCCTGTGCCACCCGTTGGCGTCGCAGCCCTCCCTGTCAGACTCCTGTGAGACGTGAGTTCGCAGTGACCATCTGAGTTTTGAGCAGGGCGAGACAGGATCTTTCAGACAGTGACGTTGACGATGGCTGACCTCGGGGGTGTCCCCGATGATGGTCGTGTGGGTAGAGACAGCGGGCCGCGTTCAGACCGGCCGAAGCGCCGGTCGTTCACTCCGGAGTACAAGCTGGCGATGGTCGATGAGTACGACAGGTTGACCGAGCCGGGCGCCAAAGGCGCGTTTCTGCGCCGGGAGGGGCTCTACCACTCTCACCTGATCGAGTGGCGCCGCGCGCGGGACACCGGCGCGTTGAACGCCCTGGCTGCTCGGCCGTCTGGTTCGCCCGCCAAGAGCCCAGAGCAGAAGGAAACCGAGCGGCTGCGCCGGGAGAACGAACGCCTGGCGCGGGAGCTGGCGAAGCAGAAAGCCGCGTTGGAGATTATGGGAAAAGCGCACGCGCTCTTGGAACTGCTCTCCGAGAGCGCGGAT
>JAVHWE010000024.1:0-13173 GCA_032160285.1 Micromonosporaceae bacterium
GCTGGCGTACGCGACCGTCGGGTTCGGGGTGCGGCGGGAGAACCAGCGCGAGACCGAGCTACTCGACCATGCCCGGTTGCTGCATCAGGCCGCGGCCATGCCACGGCAACGCCTGGCCTCCCGGCACCACTGACCGTCAGCTCGTCACGTCGCGGTTGGAGAAGCGGGCCCAGGCAGCCGTCCAGAAGAGCACGGCGTACGCGGCCGCGGCGAGGGCGCCCTGCTGGAGGTTCGACCACTCGACCGGGGTACGGAGCAGGTCGCCGAAGTTCATCCAGTAGTGCGTGAGCAGGTACGGGTGCAGCCAGCTCACCTGCGGGATGCTGTCCAGGACGAAGCTGAGCACGTTGACCATCACGATCGCGATGGTGACGCCGATCGGCTGCTCGGCCAGCGTCGACACGAACAGTCCGATCGCGCCGAGCGCGGCCAGGCCGATCGTGATGTACGCGCACACACCGAGCAACCGCACCACCGATGCCCAGAACGGCAGTTCGGTACCCGACAGCATGGTCGCCGGCCCGCCGCCGAACAGGATCAGGCCCATCACCGTCCCGACCGCGGCGACCAGCAGCACCGCGGCCGCCGCGAAGATCACAATCGCGGTGTACTTGACGGCCAGCATCCGGGTCCGGTTGACCGGGACGGTCAACAGGTACCGCAGGGTACCCAGGTTCGCCTCGCCGGCGATGGCGTCCCCGGCTATCGCGGCCACCGCCAGCGGCAGGAACAGCGGCAGCTCGAGGGTGAGCGCGGCCAGTGCCACGAAGAGACCGTTGCTGGTGATGGAGGTGAAGAAGTTCGGGCCGTCGCCGCCACCACCCCCGCCGGGTGGGGAGATCTTGACCGCGACGGCGATCAGAATCGGGACCGCGGCGAGGACCGCCAGGCCGGCCCAGTTGCGCCGGCGCCCGAAGATCAGCCACAGTTCCGACCGCAGGAACCGGGTACCGAACGGTCGGGCCCGGGCCGGCGCGGGGGTTTCGACCGCCTCAGCCACTGACATCGAAACCCTCCCCGGTCAGGGACACGAACATCTCCTCCAGGTCGGGGGCGACGACGGCGAAGCCGCGTACCGGTACACCCTGGTGCACCAGTTCGGCGACGGTCTTCTCGGGCGCCAGCGGGCCGAGGGCGCCGGTCGCGGTCACCGCCGTGGTGGCCACGTCGGCCAGGCCCAACTCGCGCAGTACCCGGGCGGCGTCGTCCGGGCGGTCGGTCTCGACGCGGACCCGGGGGAGGGTACCGGCCCGCAATTCGGCCAGTGGAGCCTGGGCGACCAGCCGACCGACGTGCATCACGCCGACGTGGGTACAGATCTGCTCGACCTCGCTGAGCAGGTGGGTGGAGAGCAGCACGGTCGCACCGTCGGCGGCGATGTGGCTGATCAGGCTGCGGACCTCGCGGGTGCCCTGTGGATCCAGCCCGTTCGTCGGCTCGTCGAGGATGAGCAGGTCGCGGGGGGCCAGCATGGCCGCGGCCAGGGCCAGCCGCTGGCGCATGCCCAGTGAGTACAGCCGGAATCGCTTGCCGGCGGCGGCGAGCAGCCCGACCCGGTCGAGCGCCTCCCCGATGCGGCGGGTCGCGGTGCCCGGATCCGCGGTCCGGTCGGCGGCGTCCAGCCGGAGCAGGTTGTCGCGCCCGGACAGGTACGGGTGGAACGCGGGCCCCTCGACCAGCGAACCGACCCGGGGCAGCACCCGCGGGGCGCCGGCCGGCATCGGTTCGCCGAGCAGCCGGTGACTGCCGGCGGTGGGCCGGATCAGTCCGAGCAGCAGCCGGATCGTGGTCGTCTTGCCCGACCCGTTGGGGCCGAGGAAGCCGTAGATCGAGCCGCGCGGCACGGCCAGGTCGACCTCGTTGACCGCGGTGTGACGCCGGAACCGTTTGGTCAGCCCGCTCGACTCGACCGCCATCAATCCGGGTGCCGGGCCGGGTTCCCGACGGTTGGACCCGGCCGCGGGGTCGGTCGCTGGGCTGGGTTCCCGGCGGTTGGACCCGGCCGGCGGGCCGATGGACCCGGCTGGGTGACCGGGTCCATCGGCGGTGCCAGCGGCCTCGCTCACTTGCCGGCGGCCTGGTACAGCCGGTCGGGGCGGACGGCGCCGGCCAGTACCCGGCCGTCGTCGGTGATCAGCACACTGACCAGCTTGCTCGTCAACAGGTGACCGCTGCCCCAGGTGCCGCTGACCTTCGGCAGCATGTTCAGGTCGAAGCCGTTCCCACCGTGGCGCGGTGCGGTGGCCGAGGCCATCGCGTCCGCGGGCAGCTTCGCGACGACGACGCTGGTCCAGCCCGCGCCGACCACGGTCGGCCGGTCCTGGGTACCGGTGGCCGGCTTGGCGGCGTCCGGCTTGGCGGCGTCCGGCTGGGCGGCGTCCGGCTTGGCGGCGTCGGGCGTGTCGGCGTCCTGCTCCTTCACGGTCGCGCCCTTCGGCGGGGAGAACGTGAACTGCGAGGCGTCCGGGCGGGCGAAGCTCACCTGCCGGAACGCCACCTCAAACGCCGGCGTGTCGGACTTGACCGGGAAGATCTGAACCCGCAGCGGCACGTGCTGCACGGAGTCCAGCGCGATCGTCACCCGACCGATCAGCGACGCGGTGTCCTTGGGCTGCAGAGCCAGTTCGTACGCGGCCCGGCCGGCCACCCGCGCGGAGCCGCTGGTGGTCACCGTGGTGGACGACGCGATCGCACCGAGTGCCAGGTTCGCCGCGTCCTGCGGCGTCTTCGGCAGTCGGTTCGGGTCGAACGAGGGCGGGGTACCGGTGGACCCCGACCCGCTACGACCGGCGGCCTTGTCACCGGACAGGACCGAATGGGTGGCGGTGTTCTGCTGGCTGTCCCAGTGCCACACGTCGTGGCCGTTGGTGATGATGTCGGACTCGCCGAGGGTGCCCATCAGGGCCACCCGCGCCTTGTCCGGGCCGGAGAACCAGACTCGCATCGTGTGCGGGCCGCTGGTCAGCGCCGACAGGCTGGAACTGCCCTGGCCGCCCAGGCCGGGCAGCGCCGGCAGGCCGAGATCGGCCTGCTCCAGTACCGTGCCGGAGCCGGCGGCGGTTCGGGCCGTTTGAAGATCGACCAGCAGCTGCGCCGCGGTACGCAGCGGCAGGCTGGAGTCGGCGGACGCCGACAGACTACGCGCCGCGGCACCGCCACCGATCATCAAGCCGAAGACGGCGACCGGTACCCCCCAGCGCAAGGCGGGTCGAGACGTGAAAATCGACATCGGTTGCACCTCCTGGACACATGCTGCCCGCCCACCCCTGTGAGCCTCCTGAGAGGGCCGGCGTCGGCTGCCCCCGCATGCCACTCTTGCATCCATGCGGTTGCTCGTGGTGGAGGACGAGGCGAGGCTGGCCGGCGCGCTGCGGCGCGGTCTCGCCGCCGAGGGCTTCGCCGTCGACGTCGCGTCGACCGGTCCGCAGGGCCTCGAACTGGCGCGGCACGGCGAGTACGACGCGATGATCCTGGACGTGATGCTGCCCGGCCTGTCCGGGTACCAGCTGGTCCGGGTGCTGCGGCAGGAGCGCAACTGGCTGCCGGTGCTGATGCTGTCGGCCAAGGACGGCGAGTACGACCAGGCCGACGGCCTCGACTGCGGCGCCGACGACTACCTGACCAAACCCTTCTCGTACGTGGTGCTGGTGGCCCGGCTGCGGGCCCTGCTGCGCCGGGGCACTCCGGAGCGGCCGGCAGTGCTCACGGTCGGCGACCTGACGCTCGACCCGGCTACCCGCCAGGTCGGCCGCGACGGCCGCGAGATCGTGCTCACCGCACGGGAGTACGCCCTGCTGGAGTACCTGATGCGGCACGCCGGGCGGGTCGTCTCCAAGATCGAGCTGCTGGATCACGTCTGGGACGCCGGCGCCGACACCGCGCCCAACGTGGTCGAGGTGTATATCGGGTACCTTCGCCGCAAGGTGGGTCGCGACGTGGTCGCCACCGTCCGCGGCGCCGGCTACCGGTTGGTGCCGGCATGATCCGGGTTCCGGCTGGTCCCGGTGTGGGCCGGGTCCGGCGTAAGGCGGGGTTCGGCGTGAGCCGGGGTTCGGCGTGAGCCGGGGTCCGGCGTGAGCCGGGGTCCGGCGTGAGGCGGGGTTCGGCGTGAGCCGGCCGGGCGGCGGCCGGCTGAGCCTGCGCTCCCGGCTGCTGCTGATCGGGGCCGGCGGCCTCGCCGTCGGGTTCGCGATCGGCGGCGTGGTGCTGATCGGTGCCCTGCGGTACACCCTGGAGCGTGGCGTCGACACCGACGCCCTCAGTACCGCCACCGGCGTGGCCAGCCTGGTCAACGCGGACGCGCTGCCCCAGCCGGTACCCGTCGCCGGCGACCAGTTCGTCCAGGTGGTCGACGCGCAGGGGCGTGTCCGGTCGGCGTCGATCGGCGCCGACCGGCTGGTACCGATGTTGCTGCCGGCCGAACTCGCGGCCGCCCGCGACGGTCGACGCCTCTCCGTCGACGGCTCCCGGGCCGGCGTACCCGGCCCGCTGCGGGTGGTGGCGGTACGGGCCGGGCCGGCCGACGATCCGCAGACCGTGATCGTGGCCCGTCCGGTGTCGGAGGTGAGCAACAGCGTCCACGTCGTGGGTAACGCCTTGCTGATCACGTACCCGCTGCTCATCGTGGTACTGGCGCTGTTCGCACGGAGGGTGATCGGAGCGGCGTTGCGCCCGGTGGAGGAGCTACGGGCCGGGGCCGAGATGATCACCGGCGGCAGCTTCGGACGGGCCGGTTCGACCCGCGACGCCGGCTCCGCCGCCTCGTCGGGCGCCGACCGGTTGCCGGTACCGGCCGGCCAGGACGAGATCCACCGGCTGGCCCTCACCCTCAACGACATGCTCGACCGGTTGGCGGGGGCCCGGGCCCGGCAGCGGGCGTTCATCGCCGACGCCGCACACGAGCTGCGCAGCCCACTGACCAATCTGCGGACCGAACTCGAGGTCGCCCAGCGACTCGGTGAGGTCCCCGACCCGGACGAACTCCTGATCGACATCGAACGCCTCGGTCGCCTCGTCGACGACCTGCTGCTGCTGGCCCGCGCCGACGACGCACCCGGCCTGACCCGTACCGAGCCGGTCGAACTGGGCCAGTTGGTGCGCGATACCGCCGCCCAGTACTGGTCGGCGCGGGTACCGGTGTCCGTCACCGGCACGGGTCCCCAGTGGACGTTGGGCGATCCACGGGCACTGCAGCGGATCCTGACCAACCTGGTCGACAACGCGGTACGCCATGCCGCCTCGCGGGTGACCATCGCGCTGGTGCCCGGTGGCTTCACGGTCATCGACGACGGTCCGGGCATCGCCGCCGCCGACGCCGATCGCGTCTTCGAGCGTTTCACCCGCCTGGACGACGCGCGGGCCCGGGACGCCGGCGGTACCGGCCTGGGCCTGGCGATCGTCCGCGAGCTGGTACGTCACCACGGTGGCACCGTCACCCTGGTGCCGGCCAACCCCGGTGTCCGCGCCCAGGTCCGTCTACCCACCCCGCCATCCCCCAACCCGCCGACCGCCGAGACCCAACCGCGCGACGCCGCGCTCCCAGACTCCGCGATCTTGGACACCTAGGCGGCCTCGGGCTGCGTGGCCCACCTGCCCAAGATCGCGGCAGGGGTCAGGGGAGGACGCGAGTGACGGGGTGAGTTGACACTGTCATCGTTACAGTGACAGTATCGGCGCGTGTGGACGATTGACGAGCTGGTGGAGCGGGTCGGCGCGGCTCTGGCCGGGACGTACCCGGGGGTGTCTAGCGGCCGGGTGCGCGACGTTCCCGACCGCCGGGCGATCCGGTGGTATGCCACGACGGGGCTCGTCGACCGACCGATCGCCATGCGGGGTCGGGTCGCCCTGTACGGGCCGCGGCACCTGCTTCAGCTGGTCGCGATCAAGCGTCGACAGGCGGACGGTCGGTCGCTGGCGGAGATCCAGGTCGAACTGGCCGGCGCGTCGGACGCGACCCTGACCGGCATCGCCGGAGTGCCCGAGGAACTGCTGACCGTCGACGGCCCGCAATCCACGATGCCCTCCACTCGGCCGCGCTTCTGGGCCGCCGCACCGCCAACGTCGGTCGCCCCGGTGTCGGCCGCCCCGCTACCGGCCGCGTCGGTATTCGCCGCGCCGAGGTCGGTCGCACCCATGTCGGGTGTGCCCGTGCCACTGCCGGCCCGGTCCGACCGGATGCGGACGCTCGGTGCGATCGTGCTCGGCGGCGGCGCGGTGCTGCTGCTGCCCGGCCAGCCGGACCCGGTCGACCTCGACGCCATCAGCGACGCGGCCAGGGCGCTGCTGGCCGAGCTGGCCGCCCGCGGCCTGCTCGACGACGTCGCGGTGCCGGCCGGCCGGCCACGCCGCGACGACATGTACCCGCCCGACAGCCTGCACGTGGAGTACGAGGCGCCCCGGCCGGCCGGCCACGGCCAGCTCACACATCATGATCAGCCGGCCAGGCCCGACAACGCCGAGATCCACGGCGTCCGTACCGAGAGGAGCCCTTCATGATCCTTTCCGTCACCCCGATGAGCCCGGCCGAGCTGGACCGCGTCAGCCGGCCGGACGACGGTGCCGGTGCCGGTGCGCTGCGGACCGAGCGGGGCAACCTACCGCTGGCCAGCCTCGATGTTTACGCCACAATCACCGGCCTGGTCAGTCGGGTCCAGCTCACCCAGGAGTTCGTCAACGGGTACCCGGACCCGCTGGAAGCCAGCTACGTATTCCCGCTGCCCGACCGGGCGGCCGTCACCGCGATGACGATGACCGCCGACGACCGGGAGATCAGGGCCGAGCTGCGGGAGCGCGGTGCGGCCCGCGACGCGTACGAGCGGGCCATCGCCGCCGGCCAGCGGGCCTCGATCGCGGAGGAGGAGCGGCCCGACGTCTTCACCATGCGGGTCGGCAACATCCTGCCCGGCGAGCGGGTCACCGTCGCCCTGACCATCGTCGGACCGCTGCCGTACGAGGACGGTGCGGCGACCTTCCGGTTCCCGCTCGTGGTCGCGCCGCGGTACGTGCCGGGGGCGCGGCTGCCGGGGCCGAGCGTCGGCGACGGCCGCGCGCTGGACACCGACGCGGTGCCCGACGCGTCCCGCATCACGCCGCCGGTGCTACTGCCCGGATTCCCCGATCCCGTTGCGCTGTCGATAGCGGTCGACATCGATCCGGCCGGGTTGTCGCTGGGTGACGTCCGATCCAGTTTGCACACCGTGTCCGGTGAGGGCGGTCACCTGCGCATCGAGCCGGGGGAGCGGGCCGACCGCGACTTCATCCTGCGGCTCGGCTACGACGGCGGTACCTCCACCCTGGACTGCGTGCCGGATGCGGCCGGCAACGAGGGGACCTACCAGCTCACCGTGCTACCGCCGGACGTCGACGCCGCCGTCCGCCCGCGTGACGTGGTACTGCTGCTGGACCGCTCGGGCAGCATGGGCGGTTGGAAGATGGTCGCCGCCCGGCGCGCCGCGGCTCGGATCGTCGACACGCTCACCTCGGCGGACAGGTTCGCGGTGATCACCTTTGACCACACCGCCGAGTACCCCTCCGGGCTCGCCACCGGCCTGGTCGATGCCACCGACCGGCACCGGTTCCGGGCCGTGGAGCACCTGGCCCGAGCCGACGCCCGGGGCGGTACCGAGATGTTGTCGCCGCTGCGCGACGGGCTGACCCTGCTGGCGAACGCCGCGCTGGCCGACAACGGGCGCGAGCCGGTGCTCGTGCTCGTCACCGACGGGCAGATCGCCAACTCCGACCAGATCCTGCGCGACGTGGTGGCGCTGGTCGGGCGCACGCGGGTACACACGGTCGGCATCGACCGGGCCGTCAACGCCGGCTTCCTGGGCCGGCTCGCGGCACTCGGAGCCGGCCGGTGCGAGCTGGTCGAGAGCGAGGAACGGCTCGACGAGGCGATGGAGGACATCCACCGGCGGATCGGATCCCCCCTGGTCACCGACCTGACCATCGCGGCGGACGGACTGACCCTGGTGGCCGGGTCGGGTACGCCGGCCAGGCTGCCGGCCATCTACCACGGCGTACCGCTGGTCCTGGCCGGGCGTTACCGCGGCAGCGGCCACGGGTCGTTGAGCATCCGTGGGCGGACCCGGGACGGCCACGACTGGGCGACGACTGTCGCCGCCCAGCGCCGCGAGGCGCCCGCCATCACCGCATTGTGGGCGCGTGGACGACTCAGCGACCTGGCCGACCGGTACCTCACCGCCCCGTCCGAGGAGGTGGAGCGGGAACTGGTCGACACCTCGCTGCGGTTCGGGGTGCTGTGCCGGTTCACCGCGTACGTGGCCGTGGACAGCAGGGTGGTGACCGCGGAGGGCCAACCGCGGCGGGTCGTCCAACCGGTCGAACCGCCCGCCGGTTGGGACCTGCTCGCGCCGCCCCCGCCCACCGCCGGCGTGGGAGGTATGCGGTTGATGTCGCTGCGCATGCCGGGGACCACCGACGAGCCCGCGGCGGTCGGTACCGGCATGCTGCGGTTGCCGCCGAAGCTGGGTCGACCGGCGGCGGCCGATCCAGCCGCCGACGTTCGTACCGAGCTGGGGTGGCTGCGCGAGATCGTCGCGACCGAAGCGCGCCGGCTGCGCGACGCCGCCGGCCGGCCCGACCACGAACGGCGCGAACTCCTCGCCGACCTGGCCAGCCGGCTCGCCGCGCTGATCGCACACGTGTCCTCGCTGGGTATCCGGGTCGACGGCGTACCCGCCATTAATCTGCTGGTGCAACGGCTGCGGACCGGCGACGATCTGGAGGACATCTGGACCGAGGCGCTGGGCGTGCTCGACGGGTTCGCCGCCGAGATCGCCGACGCCCCGGCCGCCGAGATCGCCGACGCCCCGGGCGCCGCGCGACAACACCATCGGGACCCCCGGCCCGGCTTCTGGAAACGCTGACCGTCGCGGCCGATAGCATCGCTGGGGTACCCCACCCGACCGCACCGAGGAGACAGCCGTGTCCGCACTCAGTACCCGGGCCCCGATCGACCCCGTCGTCGTCGCGGCCGGCACGGCGAGTGCCGACGCGGTCGCCGCCGCGGGGCTGCCGGCGGCGGGACCCGGCGCGATCGTCGTGGTCCGCGATCCCTCCGGTGCCCTGCGCGATCTGGACTGGGTACCGGATGTCGACACCATGGTCGAGCCGGTCGCGCTGTCGTCGCCGGACGGGCTCAACGTGATGCGGCACTCGACCGCGCACGTGCTCGCGCAGGCCGTCCAGGACCTGTTCCCCGAGGCGAAACTCGGCATCGGGCCGCCCATCGAGAATGGCTTCTACTACGACTTCGACGTGGCCCAGCCGTTCCACCCCGACGATCTCGACAGGCTCGAAAAGCGGATGCAGGAGATCATCAAGTCCAATCAGCGGTTCCGCCGCCGCCGGTTCGACTCCCTGGAACAGGCCCGGGCCGAACTGGCCACCGAGCCGTACAAGTTGGAGTTGGTCGACGTGAAGGGCGACGTCGACGCCACCGAGGTGATGGAGGTGGGCGGCGGTGAGCTGACCGCCTACGACAACCTCGAGGCGGGGACCGGCGTCCGCCGGTGGGGTGACCTGTGCCGCGGCCCGCACCTGCCGTCGACCCGGTTGATCGGCGCGTTCAAGCTGATGCGCTCGGCCGCGGCGTACTGGCGGGGCAGCGAGAAGAACCCGCAGCTCCAGCGGATCTATGGCACCGCCTGGCCCACCCGGGACGCGCTCAAGGAGTACCTGCGGCTGTTGGAGGAGGCGGCCCGCCGCGACCACCGCAAGCTCGGTTCGGACCTCGACCTGTTCAGCTTCCCGGATGAGATCGGCTCCGGCCTGGCGGTCTTCCACCCCAAGGGCGGCATCATCCGCCAGGAGTTGGAGAACTATTCGCGCCGCCGGCATGTCGAAGAGGGGTACTCGTTCGTCAATACCCCGCACATCACCAAGGCCGCGCTCTTCGAGACCTCCGGCCACCTGCAGTGGTACGCGGACGGCATGTTCCCCCCGATGGAGATGGAGGGGGCGAACTACTACCTCAAGCCGATGAACTGCCCGTTCCATAACCTGATCTTCGCTTCGCGCGGCCGGTCGTACCGGGAGCTGCCGTTGCGGCTGTTCGAGTTCGGCAGCGTGTACCGGTTCGAGAAGTCGGGCGTCGTACACGGCCTGACCCGGGTGCGGGGCATGACCCAGGATGACGCCCACATCTACTGCACCCGCGATCAGATGGGCGACGAACTCAAGAGTCTGCTCCGGTTCGTGATCGGCCTGCTGCGCGACTACGGACTGGACGACTTCTTCCTGGAGCTGTCCACCAAGAACCCGGAGAAATTCGTCGGCGACGACGAGGCCTGGGAGGAGGCCACCGAGGCGCTGCGGCGGGCCGCCGGTGAATCGGGCCTCGACCTCGTACCCGATCCCGGTGGGGCCGCCTTCTACGGGCCGAAGATCTCGGTGCAGGCCAAGGACGCGATCGGCCGGACCTGGCAGATGTCGACCATCCAGGTCGACTTCAACCTGCCGCAACGGTTCGCGCTCGAGTTCCAGGGCAGTGACGGCACCCGGCAGCGGCCGGTGATGATCCACCGGGCCCTATTCGGGTCGATCGAGCGCTTCTTCGGGGTGTTGACCGAGCACTACGGCGGGGCGTTTCCCGCGTGGCTCGCGCCCGTCCAGGTGGTGGGTATCCCCATCCGCGCCGACCACACCGGCTACCTCGCCGAATTCACCGGGCTGCTGCGCGGCGCCGGCATCCGGGCCGAGGTGGACGACTCCGACGAGCGGATGCAGAAGAAGATCCGCACCGCGCAGCAGCAGAAGGTCCCGTTCATGGTGATCGCCGGTGATGAGGACGTCGCCGCGCGCACCGTGTCCTTCCGCTACCGCGACGGTTCGCAGCGCAACGGCGTGCCGCTCGACGAGGCCCTGGCGCACGTCGCCGACGTGGTCAACTCCCGGACCAACGCCGGGCCGTCGGCTGGGGACCCGACGGGGGGCTGATGACCGGCGCGTTCGTGCCGGATCTGATCGCCGCCCGCCGCACCATCGGCCCGCGGACGTTCGACTTCTCCCGACAGGTCGCGGTGATGGCCATCGTCAACCGGACCCCGGACTCGTTTCACGACCGGGGCCGCACGTACCAGCTGGACCGGGCCGTCGAGGCGGTCGGCGCGGCCGTCGCCGCGGGCGCGGACTGGGTGGACATCGGCGGTGTGCCGTTCGGCGCGGACGGCCCGGACGTAACCGAGGCCGAAGAGGTCGACCGGGTGCTTCCGGTGGTGATCGGGGCCCGACGCGACAAGGGCGTGGTCATCTCGGTGGACACCTACCGCACCGAGGTGGCACGCCACGCCATCGAAGCCGGCGCCGACGTCATCAACGACACGTCCGGGCTGTCCGATCCGGCGCTCGCCGATTTGATCGCTGCCACCGGATCGCACCTGGTCATCACGCACAGCCTGGCCGTACCACCCCGGGCCCCGGTACCGCGGCCGACCTACCGCGACATCGCGGGGGAGGTGGCCGCGTTTCTGACCGACCGGGCCGCCGTGGCGATCAGTCGCGGCGTGCCCGCCGACCGGATCATCATCGACCCCGGCCACGACCTGAACAAGAACACGTACCACTCGCTCGAATTGACCCGCCGGCTCGACGAGATCACCAGGATCGGGTACCCGACGCTGGTCGCCGTGTCCAACAAGGACTTCATCGGCGAGACCCTGGACGTGCCGCGCGATCAGCGGCTCGCCGGGACGATCGCGGTCATGGTCGCCTGTGTCCTGCAGGGGGCACGGGTGGTGCGGGTCCACGATGTCGCCGCCGCGGTCGCCGCCACCCGGATGACGGAGGCGATCCTCGGTTGGCGGCCACCCGCCGTCGCCCGCCACAACCTGACCTGACAGCGAGGATCACTTCGGCGACCAACCGGCGACCGGCGAGCTGCGGCAATCGCACGGCGGCGAGCTGCGCCAACACCTCACGGCGAGCTGCGGCAATCGCACGGCGGCGAGCTGCGGCAACACCTCAACGGCGAGCTGCGGCAATCGCTCGGCGGCGAGCTGCGGCAACACCTTAGCGGCGGGCGTGGCGCAGCAGCAGGACGTCGTCGGAGACCAAGACGCCGACCAGCGCCAGGTCGCGTACCGCGGTCACCGCACCGGCGGTGATCCGACCGGCACCCGGCCCGGCCAGCATCGGAGAGATCGTCAGGCACACCTCGTCCACCAGGTCGGCGCCGGTGAGCGTACCCAGCAGGTGCGGCCCACCCTCGCAGAGCAGCTTGCGGTGACCGCGCGCGGTCAGGTCGGCCACCGCGGCCGGCAGATCGACCTCGCCCTCGCCGTGCACCAGCAGGTCCGCCACCCGCGACAGCGCGGTCCGCCGGTCGATCGGCGCACCGGCCGAAGTGATCACAATCGGACGCACCGGGGCATCGACGAACATCGGGTGGGCCGGGTCGAGGTCCAGGCTGCGGGAGACCGCGACCAGGACCGGATCGGCCGTCCACCCCCAATCGCGACGGCAGGCCCGGGCTGGCCCGGCCAGCCGCATCGGCCCGTACCCCTCGCCGCGCAGCGTGCCGGCGCCGACCACTACCGCGTCACAGGTCAGCCGGAGCAGGTCGAACACCCGCTGGTCGCCGGGGCTGCCCAACCCGGCGGACCGGCCGTCGATGGTGACCGCGCCGTCGATACTCGTGACGAAGTTGAGCCGGACGGTCGCACGCTCCGTCGGCCAGGCGTACGCGGCGGCGAGCCCCGCCTCATCCAGCGGGCCGGCACCGGCGACGGGCCAGATCTGACGAATGTCGGCCACGGTCGCATCCTCGCCCATGGATCATGAGTCTGCCCCGTACCGCCGCCGAAAACCCGCGGGTAGGACCGTAGGATTCGGATCGTGGCCGCAGCGGAACCGGACGGGGTCGGCGTCCCCGACGCATTGGACCGGCTGTGGACGCCGCACCGGATGGCCTACCTCAACGACTCCGACCGCGGCAGCGCCGATTACACCGAGCCGACCGGCTGCCCGTTCTGCCGCATCCCCGAGCTGTCCGACGACGAGGGCCTGATCGTCGCACGCGGCACCGCCGTCTTCGCGGTCCTGAACCTGTACCCGTACAACTCCGGTCACCTGCTGGTGTGCCCGTACCGGCACGTCGCCGACTACACCGAGCTGGCGGAGGCGGAGACCGTCGAAATGGCGCACTTCACCCAG